>VSNB01000021.1 GCA_009774055.1 Clostridiales bacterium | reverse complement strand
ATGGTCAGGCCGTCGTTCTTCAGATCCATCTGGATGGCGGTGATGCCCTTCTTGGTGCCGCCCACCTTGAAGTCCATTTCACCGTGGAAGTCCTCCACGCCCTGGATGTCAATAAAGGTGGTGAAGGAGCCGTCGTCGTCCTGGATGAGACCGCAGGAGATGCCGGCCACGGGGGCCTTGATGGGCACGCCGGCGTCCATGAGGGCCAGGGTGGAGCCGCAGATGGAGCCCTGGGAGGTGGAGCCGTTGGAGCTGACCACCTCGCTGACCACCCGGATGGCGTAGGGGAACTCGTCCTCGCTGGGCAGCACGGGCAGCAGGGCCCGCTCGGCCAGGGCGCCGTGGCCGATCTCCCGGCGTCCGGGGGAGCGGGAGGGCTTGGCCTCGCCCACGGAGTAGCCGGGGAAGTTGTAGTGGTGCATATACCGCTTGGACTCCTCGGGCCAGATGGTGTCCAGCTTCTGGCAGGCGGAGAGGGTGTCCAGGGTGCAGACAGAGAGCACCTGGGTCTGGCCGCGGGTGAACAGGCCGGAGCCGTGGACCCGGGGCAGCACGCCCACCTCCGCGCCCAGGGGACGGATCTCGTTCTTGGCGCGCCCGTCTACCCGGTGGCCCTCCAGGAGCCATGCCTTGACGATCTTCTTCTGGAACTTGTAGGTAAACTCCTCCAGGTACTTGTCCATGTCGGGGTACTGCTCCAGATACTTTTCATGCCAATGCTCGATCATGGCGTTCCAGCGGGCTTCCCGGACGTTCTTGTCGTCGGTGTCCATGGCGGCCTTGGCCTCGTCCATGAAGTTGGCAACGATATCGTCGAAGAGCTCCTGGTTGAAGTCGGCGTGGGGGTAGTCGAACTTCTCCTTGCCGATCTCGGCAACCATCTGGTTGATAAGGGCTACCTGCTTCTGGTTCTCCTCGTGGGCGGTCTTGATGGCCTCAAACATCACGTCGTTGGGGACCTCGTTGGCCCCGGCCTCAATCATGACCACCTTCTTACCGGTGGAGACTACGGTCACGTCCATGTCGGAAATTTCGGCCTGCTCAGCGGTGGGGTTGACCACGATCTTTCCGTCCACCAGGCCCATCTTCACCGCGCCCACAGGGCCGTTCCAGGGGATGTCGGAGATCGCCAGGGCGGCGGAGGTGCCGATGAGGGCGGCAATCTCAGGGGAGCAGTCCCGGTCTACGCTCATGACGGTGGCCATGATGGACACGTCGTTGCGGAAGTCGCCGGGGAACAGGGGGCGGATGGGCCGGTCGATGACGCGGCTGGTGAGGATGCCCTTCTCGCCGGGACGGCCCTCACGGCGCATAAAGGAGCCGGGAATGCGGCCCACGGCGTACATCTTCTCCTCAAAGTCCACGCTGAGGGGGAAGAAGTCGATGCCGTCCCGGGGCCGGGGGGCGGCGGTGGCGGTGCAGAGGACGGTGGTTTCGCCGTAGGTGACCAGGACGGCGGCGTTGGCCAGCTCGGCCAGCTTGCCGGTTTCCAGGGTCAGGGGGCGGCCTGCCAGGTCCATGGTGTATTTGCGGTAGTTGGGGAATTGCTTTTTGGTAATGATGGTAGACATAGCGTACTCCTTTTTTGATTCTTTTGTTGTCGGGAGGACGTTGCCAGAACTCGCCTGACAAACGTACCGGCAGCGCATGCGCTGCCCGGGAGCCGCCTTTTAGCACTTGATCTCATGCCCGAAGGTTCGGAGACAAGATCAACTGCTAAAACAGCGGCTATGGGAATGGGAAAAGACAGTGAAACGCGGGGAGAAAGGTCCGGCCCTTCCCCCCGCTATGCGCACATTACTTACGGATACCCAGCTTGGCGATGAGGGCACGATAGCGCTCGATGTCCTTCTTGGCCAGATAGTCCAGCAGGCTGCGGCGCTTACCGATCATCTTGTACAGGCCCCGGCGGCTGTGGTTGTCGTGGGCGTGTACCTTCAGGTGCTCGGTGAGCTGGTTGATCCGCTCGGTGAGGATGGCGACCTGAACCTCGGGGGAACCGGTGTCGGATTCGTGGGTGCGGTTGGCCTCGATGATGGAGGTCTTCTGATCTTTCTGCATCATAGTGATTATCACCTTTCCAATAAATTCTCCGCAGGCCGCGCCGGGGCAGGTGCCGCCGCCGTCGAAGCCAGGGAAGGTCCGCGGCATATGCGGGCCGCGTACCAAATTACTATAGCACAGACATTTCCTATTGTAAAGAGAAATTTCCGGGTTTATTCACCGGGACTTTCACAATTTTTCCGGAAGGGGGCTTTTTTCCCCTATTCCGTCCGCAGAGCCACCACCGGGTCCTTCCTTGCGGCCACCCGGGAGGGGATCAGCCCGGCGATGATGGTCAGCAGGGCGCTGATGACCACCAGGATCGCCGCCCCCTGGGCCGGCAGGGCGGCCTTCAGCCCGGCAATGCCAGTGAAGTGGAGCAGGATGGCATTGATGGGCAGGATCAGCAGCAGGGTCACCCCGATGCCGATGAGCCCCGCCCCCAGGCCCACGATGAGGGTTTCGGCGTTGAACACCCGGCTCACGTCCCGCTTGCTGGCGCCCACGGCCCGGAGGATGCCGATCTCCTTGGTCCGCTCCAGCACGGAGATATAGGTGATGATGCCGATCATAATGGAGGACACGATCAGGGAGATGGACACGAAGGCGATGAGCAGGTAGCTGATACCGCTGATGATGTCCGTGACGGAGCTCATGAGCAGGGCCACGTAGTCGGTGTAGCTGATCTCGTCCTCGCTGCTGGCGACGGAGGCGTTGTACTCCGAAATCTTATCCGCGATCTGGTCCTTCTCGGCGAAGGTGGAGGCGTAGATATTGATGGCGGCGGGGCTCTCCAGATCCACGTAGCCCAGCAGGTCCATATTGTCCTCATAGGTGGAGTCGGATTTCGTGGGGGGCATGTAGTGGTCGTAGAGGTAGTTGTACTGCCAGGTTTCGAAGGGCTCGACCCGGACGGGCATATCATTGTTTCCCATGGCAGCGTCCAGCATTGCCGCCAGCTGCTCCTGGCTCATGGCCCCCAGTTGGGCCTGGACCCCCTGGGCGTACTGCTCCCGGACCTGCTGGCCGACGGCCTCCTCGATCCGGGCGAAGAGGGTTTCGTCGTCCATATCCGCGATATAGCCGGAGACAGTCTCCCCGTCCACGCCCATTTCCCCGGCGTACTGGGCGATGATGGCCTCCTCGATGCTCTCCCGGGTCATGCCCTCCGTCTGCTGGTCCACCACAGCCTCCACGTACTCGCCGGAGGGCTGGCTCATCACGTCCATGTAAGCGGCGGCCTTCTCCGTGTCGGAGAGGGCCTGCAGGCGCTCCTTGATGGCCTCCTCCTTCTGCCAGTCCAGAGGCTCCTCGTCGTCCTCGCTGGGGAAGGGCAGGCCGGAGATCACGTCCGTCTCCCGATCCGCCATCTGCTCCTTGACGATGTCCATTTCCGCCGTGGCCTCAATGGCGTAGGCGGTCAGGGCACTGGTGTAGCCGATGGCTCCGGTGACCATGCCGGCGGTGGAGTCCTCGCTGGGGCGGGCCACGCCCACCACCTTCAGCCGGATGCCCGTATCATCGCTGTTGTAGAGAAAGTCCATGCCCGTGTCCGTGGCGGACATGTCCACCCAGGTATCCGATGCGGCCTCATACTGGTACTTCTCCGCAGGCAGCAGCAGCTTGAAGTCCATGGCGCACATTTCCTCATAGCTCCAGCTGCGCAGCTCCTTCTCCAGCGTTTTGCCCTCCCTGGCGGCCTCCATGCTCTCGTTCATATGCTCCTCGGTGAGCAGCCCCAGGGCGTAGAGCATCAGGTCGGAAATTTCGTTGTTCCGGTCCACGAAGAGGATCACCTCGTCGCGGCCCTCCGGCCACTTGCCGTAGAGGAGTTCGTACTGGCTCGCGACCTGCTCCCCCACCGGCTCGCCGTTCATGCCGGGCAGCAGTTCCTCCCACACATCCATCCGGGAGGTCATCATGTCCCCCATGGGCATGGAGGTCATGGTGGAGGTCATGGTGGAGTAGTCCCCGTCGCCGTACATGGCGCTCATGCCAGCCTGCATCATTTCCATCACGTCGCTCTTGACGATGCCCCCGTCCTCGTCCTCGGTGTAGATGTCGAAGGCGAAGTCATAGCTGTACTGGACGGTGGCCAGATCGGCGACCCCGCCCCCGCCCTGGTCCAGCCACGCCTTGAAGGCTTTCAGGTTGTTGGTCTGGGTTTCGGCGTTCATCATGGAGTTGAGCATGTCGTACATGACCGTGGAGGCGTAGACCCGCTCCCGGCCGTGCCCCTCCCCGTTCTCCTGATGGGCCCCCATCAGGGAGGTCATCAGGTCCGACATGTCGGTGCTCTCCGCCTGGATGGTGATGGGGTAGCTGGACAGGGTTTCCTCCTGGACCTGCTCAATATAGTGGTTGATGCCGGAGGACAGGGACAGAATCAGGGCGATGCCGATGATGCCGATGGACCCGGCGAAGCTGGTCAGCAGGGTCCGGCCCTTCTTGGTCATGAGGTTGTTCAGAGACAGGGAGAAGGCGGTGAGGAAGCTCATGGAGGGCTTTTTCTGCCGCTTCTCCTCCGGGGCGGGCTTCTCCTGGACGCCGTCATAGGGGGCGGAGTCGTCTACCACCTGGCCGTCCAGCAGGCGGATGGTCCGGTTGGCGTACTTTTCCGCCAGCTCCGGGTTATGGGTGACCATGATGACCAGCTTCTCCCGGGCAATCTCCGCCAGCAGGTCCATGACCTGGACGGAGGTTTCGCTGTCCAGAGCCCCGGTGGGCTCGTCGGCCAGGAGGATGTCCGGGTCGTTCACCAGGGCCCGGGCGATGGCCACCCGCTGCATCTGGCCTCCGGAGAGCTGGTTGGGCCGCTTCTTGATCTGGTCCGCCAGGCCCACCTTCTTCAGCGCCTCCTCCGCCCGGCGGCGGCGTTCCCCCTTGCTCACGCCGGAGAGGGTCAGGGCCAGCTCCACGTTGGCCAGGACGCTTTGGTGGGGGATCAGGTTGTAGCTCTGGAACACGAAGCCGATGGAGTGATTGCGGTAGGCGTCCCAGTCCCCGTCCCGGAATTCCTTGGTGGAGCGGCCGTTGATGATGAGGTCGCCGCTGGTATACTGGTCCAGGCCGCCCACGATGTTGAGCAGGGTGGTCTTGCCGCAGCCGGAGTGGCCCAGGATGGCGACGAACTCGTTCTCCCGGAAGGAGAGGGACACGCCCCGCAGGGCGGTGACGTCCTCGCCGCCGGTCTTGTATACCTTGACGATGTTGTCTAATTTCAGCATGAAGGTTCCTCCTCATAGTTTGCGCCGCGATGAATGACAGCGGTCTTGATCGCCAGCCGGCGGCGGCTCTCCCCGGCGGATAGTTTTTTACAGAAGACGTGCATCAGGGCCTGGCCCGCGGCGGAGAACAGCAGGTCCATGACCGCCAGCCGCTCGTCGCCCTCCAGATGCTCCAGGCCCCGCCAATCGGCCCGTTCGATGACCTTCAGGACGATCTCCGGCAGGGACAGGAGCTGTCCCGCGTCCATGCCCATGTTTTTTTGCAGAACGCCCATGAACAGCTCGAACTGCGCCCAGTTCTCCCGGACGTAGTCCAGCACCAGGTCGTATAATGCCAAAGGGATTTCCAGGGGCCGCCCGCCGCAGGCGTCCAGGCTCTTCATGATAGCCGCCTCCAGCAGCTTGTCGTAGCCCCGGAGCACATACTGGAATAAGTCCGTCTTATCCGCGAAATACTGGTAAAAGCTGCCCCGGGGGATCTCCGCCCCCTGGATGATCCGATTGATGGATACCTCCCCGTAGGGCCGCCGGGCGAACTCCGCGATGGCGGCGTTGAGCAGTTTCTCCCGCTTGGGGGGCGGGAGGTTGAAAAAGGTCGTGGTTGGCACGCTGCGCCTCCTTGTGTCAGACTGCCGCCTATCATACATGACAGGTTGTCATGCGTCAAGGGCCGATCGCCACAATTTACATACCGTTCATAAACCTCTCCTCCGGCGGGATAACCCGCAAGCCCCCCGGCGCGCCGTCAAGACGCACCGAAGGGCCTGCATTTTGATAGGGGAAAGCAAAGAAAAGATTACTGCGCCCCGCCGCTCTTCTTTTGATAGTACTGGGCCTGGGCGTCCCACAGGGTCTGGTACTTCCCGCCGGAATCGGCCAGCAGGCCGTCGTGGGTCCCCTGCTGGACCACCTGGCCGTGGTCGAATACCGCGATTTCATCGCAGAACCGGCAGGAGGACAGGCGGTGGGAAATATAGATGGCGGTCTTGTCCTCCACGATGTCGTTGAACTTGGTGTAGACCTCCGCCTCGGCCTCGGGGTCCAGGGCGGCGGTAGGCTCGTCCAGGACGATGAAGGGCGCGTCCCGGTACAGAACCCGGGCCAGGGCGATCTTCTGGGCCTCGCCGCCGGAGATCTCCACGCCGTCCTCCTCGAACTCCCGGTACAGGCAGGTGTCCAGTCCCTTGGGCAGCTCCGCCAGCCGCTGGCCGAAGCCTGCCCGCTCCAGGCACTGGGACGCCCGCTCCCGGTCGTAGTCGATAGACGCCGCCACGTTCTGCCCCAGGGGCTGGGCCAGGAGCTGGAAGTCCTGGAACACCACGGAGAACAGCTCCAGATAGTTGTCATACCGGTACTTCCGGATGTCGATGCCGTTGAGCAGGATCTCCCCCTCGGTGGGGTCGTAGAGGCGGCACAACAGCTTGATAAACGTGGTCTTGCCGGAGCCGTTCTCCCCCACCACAGCCAGGCGCTCCCCCACGTCGAATTTCATGTTCACATGCCGCAGGGCCCAGGTATCCGTGCCGGGGTACTTGAAAGAAACGTCCCGGAACTCGATCTCGTACTTCCGGTCGGACCGCTTCTCGGTGGTGAGGCTGCCCTGGTACATGTTGTTGGGGATGTCCAGGAAGTCGTAGGTGAGCTTGAGGTACTCCGCGTTGGCCCGCAGCTCGCCCACGTTCTCCAGCAGGCCGGTGAACCCCTGGGCCAGCCCCGCCAGAGCGCCCACGTACTGGGTGACGGACCCCACGCCGAAGGCCCCGCCCAGGGCCTTCAGTCCGGCGAAGAGGTAGATGACCCCCATGAACGCCTGGGACACCGCCGCCGACCCGGCGGCGCAGGCCCCCATGGGTCCCCGGGCCCATTTGGCAATGGAGGAACGGGGGCCGAAGGAGGTTTCGCCGTTCATTTCCTCCTTCGCTCCGGCTTCAATAAACCGGTCCTGGGCATAAGTGCGGATGTCGGTACCTCGATGGCGCTGCCCCATGGCGACAAAAAAGAAGAAGGCGAAACCCCGATTGCCGGCCGCGCCGTCGAATTTACTCCAGTAGGAGTTCGACTTGTTGGACAGTGCGCCGGAGGCCAGCACCGAGCCAACCAGCAGCGCCAGCATTCCCGCAAGGCACCCGGGATCGTTCAGCCAGGCCAGGGAGCTTCCCGCCGGTACCGGCAGGACAAACAGGCTCACCGACAACGCCGCCGCACCCAGGATGCGGAACACCGCCCCCGCAGCGTCGGAGAAGATCCGGTACAGCTTGTTCAGCCCCCAGCCGTTCCACTGACGGACCTGCTGGATCTGGGTGAAAAGCGTCTGGCTTTTAGGGTCGTCCACATCACAGAAGTCCATAGACAGCAATTTTTCAAAGAAAATGCGGTTCCAGGTGGGCCACTGGTGGGACCGCCGCATTGTTTCATCCCAACGCCGGACTGCCGCCCGCAGCATGCCCGCCGCCGCCGTGGAGGCCAGCAGGAGCGCCAGCATGGTCCACACCCGCTCCGCCTCCCCGCCGACCGAGATGGCATTTACCAGCCGGGCGGTGAAGTACAGGGGCAGGAAGGGAGCCAGGGCGTCCACCGCCCGCTGTACCGCCGCCGCGATCAAAATCTCCGGCTCGGCCTTCCACCAGATCGCCAGGCCCCGGCGGCTGTAGGCCATGACTGTTTTGAAGGGCAGACGCTCACTTTTCTGCTTATTCATCCTCCATCGCCCCTTCCTTGTAATATTTGCTCTGGATGTCGAAGAGATAGGCGTACCGTCCGCCCGCCGCCAGCAGCTCCTCGTGAGTACCCTCCTCGGCGATGCCGCCGTTCTCAATAAGGAGAATGCGGTCGCAGAACCGGGTGGAGGCCAGCCGGTGGGAGATATACACGCTGGTACGGTTTCCAGTCAGGTCGCTGTACTTCTGGTACAGGTCGCTCTCGGCAATGGGGTCCAGGGCGGCGGTGGGCTCGTCCAGGACCACCACCGGGGCGTCCTTGTAGAGGGCCCGGGCCAGCATCAGCCGCTGCATCTGTCCGCCGGAGAGGTCGATGCCGTCCAGATAGACTTCCCGGCCCAGGTGGGTGTTCTCCTTCTGGGGCAGCTCCCGGATCTTGTCCGCCATCCCCGCCCGCTCCAGGCAGTCCCACATCCGGGGCAGGTCCACATATTCTCTGTTGGCCTGGGCCACGTTTTCCGCCATGGTCCCCGCCAGGACTGAAAACTGCTGGAACACGGCGGAGAAGTGCTTGTAGTAGTCCCGGCGGTTATACTGCCGGATGTCCTCGCCGTCCAGCAGGACCTGTCCCTCTGTGGGGTCGTACAGGCCGCACAGCAGCTTGATGAGTGTGGTCTTTCCCGCACCGTTCTTGCCCACCACCGCCAGTTTTTCACCGGGATGGATGGTCAGGTTGACATGGGACAGGGTATCGTGGTCCGCGCCGGGGTAGCGGAAGCTCACGTCCCGCAGCTCCAGGGTATACAGGTGCTCCTCCTTCACAGGCAGGGGCTTGCCGTCCTCGAAGCGAAACAGCTCAGGCTCCTCCACGAACTCCCGCAGGGCGGCAAGGTCCAGGCTCTCCCGGTGGAGGGCCCCCAGTCCGGAGAAGATGCCCGTCACCCACTGGGCGAAGCCGCTGACCGCCGTGAAATACAGCACGAACGCCGCCGCCGTCAGCTCTCCCCGCAGGGCCATGGCGATGAGCAGGCCGTAGGCCGCGCCGTTGCGCAAAAACGCCAGCGCCACGTCCAACAGGTCCGCCCACATATCCTGGCGGTAGGCCTTGACGTAGAAGTCCTGCATCAGCCGGGTGTACTTTTCGTACAGCTCCGTCAGCCAGGGGCCGATGCCGAAGATGCGGATGTCCTTGGCCAGCTTCATGTCCTGGCTGCGGTAGATCACGTAGTCCGACTTGTGCATCAGCGCGGCCTCCTCCTCCCGGTGGCGGTAGCGCCAGGCCCGGATATGCTCCCCCGCGAAGTAGCCCGCAGCGGACAGGGCGATGCACAGCGCCGCCACCCACGGCCCCACCTGGGCCAGCAGCAGCAGGTAGATGACGAAGCAGATGACGTTGGTCAGCAGCTCCGCCAGAGTGGTCCAGATGTGTTCTCCGGCGTCGCTGTTGCTGTCCAGGCAGCGGCTTGCCTTGGCCGCCCGCTTCACATAGTCCGGGTCCTCAATGTGGGGGTAGGAGGTCCGGCAGAAGGTCATGTGCATGTCCAGACACAGCCCGGAGCGGACCCAGATGCGGCCGAACATGGAGTTGGCGTCCAGATAGGCCCGCAGGGCCCGGACCGCCGTCATGCCCAGGGTGAACCAGAGGATCATCCGGACAAATTCTCCGGGGCTCACGCCCCGCCCCACAGCCTCCAGGATGGTGGGCACCACGAACAGCTCCAGCAGGCTGGCCGCCACGCCGCAGAGGATGATGCCCAGGGCAATGACCAGCACGCTCCTGCAGTCCCGCCACGCCCGGAAGATCATGAAGGCGCAGTTTTGAAAAATGTTGTAGGTTTTTCGCTTGTTTTTTTTCATTGTTCCTCACCTCGAGAGAGAGCATAGCACAACGTCCCCCGCCTGTGTGGATCGGGGGACGAATCGTCGTTTCCGGGGGACGAATTGCAGGGAGGGCGCCCCCTCACCCCACGGGAAGAAGTATCTCCGTCGTAAACGCCCCCTCCTCGCTGTTGCGGGAGAGGTAGCCCCCCAGCCGCTCCACGATGGCGTCCATCCGCACCAGCCCGAAGCCGTGGCCCTCCCCCTTGGTGGAGCGGAAGAGCCCGCCGGTCTTCTGCCGCTTCCCGGCGGCGGTGAAGTTGGTGCAGGAGATATACAGCTGGGTCCCCTTCATGTCCATATAGACCCGGATGAGCCGTTCCTCTTCCGGCAGGGCCAGACTGGCCTCGATGGCGTTGTCGAAGAGGTTGCCCAGAATGACGCACAGGTCCAGCTCGGAGATGTTCAGCTTCACCGGCACGCTGGCGTCCGCCCGGACGGGGATGCCCTTGGACCGGGCCAGGGAGATCTTACTGTTGAGGATGGCGTCCGCCATAGGGTTGCCGGTTTTCACCACCGTATCCACGGTCGCCAGGTCCGTCTCCAGGGTGTCCAGGTAAGCGCCTACGGCAGCCCAGTCCCCCTGGGCGGCGTGGGCCTTCATGGTCTGGATATGGCTGCGGTAGTCGTGCCGCCAGCCCCGCATCTGGCGGTACATGTTCTCCACCTCGGCGTAGTGAATCTCGATAAGCTCCCGCTGGTAGGCGGCGAGGCGCTTGTCCACCAGCTTGTCAAACAATTTCATAGGCGTTCCCTCAGATTTGATGGATGATGGCCTGGTTCAGCTTCTCGTACTGCCCCCGGGGCAGGGGGATGCGCTCGCCGGTGGTCAGCTCCGCCTCCGTCCGGGTTACCCGGCGGATACAGGTCAGATTTACGATGCAGGACCGTCCCGCCCGGAAGAACCGGCGGTCCAGCGCCGCCTCGAACTCCGCCAGAGGGCGCTTGAGGGTGTAGTCCCGCCCGGCGTGGACGGTGACGTAGTTTTGCTGCACGTCCAGATACCGGATCTCCGGCAGGGGCACCCGCACCGTCTCCCCGGGGAGCTCCAGGGTCAGGAAGGGCTCGTTCCGGGCCAGGCGTCCGACGGCCCGGGTGAGGACCTGGTGAAATTTCTCCTCGTTCACCGGCTTCATCAGATAGTGCAGGGCGGACACCTCGTAGCCCTCGGCAATATAGTCGGAGTAGCCGGTGATAAAGACGATCTGCACCGCCTCGTTGTCCCGCCGGACGGTCCTGGCCAGCTCCACGCCGTCCATGCCGGTCATTTCGATGTCCAGCAGTAGGACGTCGAAATCCTTCTTCTCCTCGTAGCGGAAGAGGAATGCCTCCGCCGAGGGAAAGGACTCGATTTCCGCCTCCGCCCCCGCCTGCCGGGCCCACCGGGAGGCCAGGCGGGCCACCAAGCGGCTGTCCTCCGGCCGGTCGTCGCAGACGGCGAATTGGTACGTTTGCATGGGCTTCCCCTCCTTTTCCGTTCTACTATAGCACAGGGCCTATGGCGGCGCAAGCCCCGCCGCCGGACCGGGCGGCGGGAAGGGTTCATAAAATCTTAATACATTTTTTCAAGATATACCTTGACAGATGATATATATCCTGCTATGATAAGCCCATCTGAACGGACCGGGGCCGCCTCCAGGCGGTCCGGACCAGCGAAAGGAGTGTTTCGATTGTCTATTTCCGCCGATACCCTGCGGGGCCACACGGATACCATCATTCTGGCCCAGCTGATGCAGAAGGATAACTACGGCTACGAAATCAACAAGACCATCCAGCAGCGAACCAGCGGGGAGTACGGCTTCAAGGAGGCCACCCTCTACACCGCCTTCAAGCGCCTGGAGGGCGCGGGGCTGATCTCCTCCTACTGGGGGGAGGACGGGCCGGGGGCCCGCCGCCGCTACTACGCCATCACCGACGAGGGGCGCCGCCGTCTGGAGGAAAACAAGCGGGAGTGGGAAGGGACCCGCGCCCTGCTGGACGCCTTGATTTTTTTTGAGGAGGAATGATCCCATGGAAAATATGAGAACGAGATTTATCATCGCGGTGACCGGCCGTCTGTCCGCCGCCGCCGATTCCACCGCCAAGGTGGAGCTCATTGAGGAGCTCAGCGAGAACCTGTACAGCCGCTGGCAGGACCTGGTGAACCAGGGCATGGACGGGAACCAGGCGTATGACAAGGCCATGGAGGACCTGGGGAGCGTGGAGGAGCTGCTGGCCTATCTGGACAGCCTGGGCCCCGAGGGGGAGCTGCCCCGGCAGGAGGCGGGCGCGCGGGACTACGCCGGAGATTTCCTCCAGGGCGTAAAGGACGTGCTCAATGAGACGGTCAGCCAGACCAAGGACGCGATGGACCAGGCCAGGGGCATCCTGCGGGACATGGAGAGCAAGCTGCGGGAAAAGTACCCCAACGGCTTCAAGGGAAAGGTTTCCATCCACTTTGACGGCGACGAGGACGCTTTTGCCCGGGAGGCTGGGGCCGCGGAGGCAGAGGTGGACGCCGCCGTCCGGGAGGCCGAGGCTGCGGAGGCAGAGGCCCGGGAAAAGGGCTGGACCTTCTCCGTGGGCTACAATAAGGACCGGGGCGGCTTCTTCTGCGAGAACAGCCGGGTGCGCCGGGTGGAGGGCACGGCCTTCCCCTCCCAGCCTCTCAAGGGCGTGGACGTGCAGATCGTCAACGGCGATGTGACCATCGTGCTGGACGACGACCCCGGCGCAGACGTGCGGCTGGACGGCGACCTGGAGAACCTGGAGCTGAGCATGAGCGACGACGGCGTCCTGTCCGTGCGGCAGGGGAACACCGCCAGCTCCTCCTTCTTCTTCCACCGGGGCCTGGCGGCGGCGGACGTGGAGCTGGTCCTGCCCCGCCGGTTCTGGGACTTCGTGCAGATCTCCACGGTCAACGGCGACGTGGACGTGGGCACGGGCCTGGAGGTGGGTCAGCTGTCGGTGAAGACCGCCAATGGCGACGCCCAGGTCAACGACCTCGGATGCCAGGAGCTGATCTTCCACTCCGCCAGCGGCGACCTGGACGGCGCGGGCATCAACAGCGTCAGCGTGGCGGCGAACACCGCCAGCGGCGATGTGCAGCTGGCGGGCGTGTTCGGTACGGTGAAGGTGGGCACTGCCAGCGGCGACGTGACCCTCGCCGGCTCCGTCCGGGAGCTGCGGTGCTCCAGCGCCAGCGGCGACGTGGAGGCCGAACTCCAGCAGGTGCCCGAGCAGATGGAGCTGGGCTCCAAGTCCGGGGACTGCGAGGTCATCATGCCCGACGGCCAGGGCTTCACCCTCCAGTTCAGCACCGTCTCCGGCGAGCTGGACAGCGACTTCCCCCTGGTGGGGCCCATCGGCAAGCGCTCCGGCGAGGCCATCTACCTGGACGGCGGCGGACGGGTGTTCCGGGTGTCCAGTGTCAGCGGCGATATCATGCTGCGGCAGAAATAAACGAAGGGAGTCAGAGAGAAAATGAGTAAGCGCGCAACGGACATTGTGGCCTATTTGTCCTGGCCGGGCCTGCTGGTGGCCTTTTTGATCGGCGACCGGGCGGGGAGCCGGTTCCACCTCAACCAGTCCCTGGTGATCTGGCTGGCGATCACGCTGCTGAGCATCGCAACCAGATGGATGCCCCTGATTGGCTGGATCGTTCAGATCGCGGGGTGCCTCTTCCTGACCGCATGCTGGTTCATCGGCTTCATCAACGCCATTCAGGGCGTGGAGAAGGAGGTCCCCCTGGTGGGACAGTTCCATCTGCTGTAACGGCCCTCCCGCCGCGCTGAAGAATCCTGAAAGCGGACAATCAGCCGCCAGAATGTGCGCGGGGAGGGAGGATAGGAAATAGATGATAAGGACCTGTGAATGCAGGTTTTAAAGCCCAAGGGGCGTCCAGGCGGTCTTGAAACCTGGGCGCCCCTTGGGTTTTCATATGAGCCGATAGAAAAAGGGAATCTATTGTTTCCCGGCGCCGCCCCATCGGCGCCGGCGGAAACACAAAAAAAGCCCCGCGGCCAAAACCACGGGACGCACACGGCCTCCCCGCAGATACGGTGAGGCCGAAAACAGAAACGCATCCTTCCGGTTCCGGCGGAAAAACTGCCAAGCTGCCCATGTATCTGACTTATCCCTCTTCCGGCGGGAGGCCGGGGAGGGCTTCACAGTGACCGACTCGCGGGGCGTTTCACCCCATTCCATGCTGCCGCGGACGCGGCAGGCAGCTGGCGCAGTATTTGATTCTGAAAGCAGTATACCACCCGAGGGCGGGTTTGTAAAGAGCGGAAACGCATTTTGCGGGACAAATCAGAAGAGGCGCATCTGGTCCTGGGACTCCTTCTCCTCCAGCGTATGCAGATACGCGAAGATCCGCCCGTTATCGTGGACGATCCCCTTGTCCGCGCAAAAGCTGTGAAACAGCTTCATCAGGCGGTCGTGGCGGGGGCTCCGGACTTCGTACCGCATTCCGTAAGTATCCATGTACCGCCGCTTCATCCCGGGGAACAGCCGGTCCAGCTGGCTGTAAAAGTATTCGCGGTTCCCCTCCCGGAGGGTCAGCCCCATGCCGAAGCAGATCACCCCGTACACCTCCGCCTCCGCACAGCAGCCGAGGATGCCCAGGACGTTTTCCTCCGTGTCGTTGATAAAGGGCAGGATGGGGGAGAGCCACACGACGGTGGGGATGCCCGCGTCCCGCAGGCGCTTGAGGGCCTCGACCCGCTCCCGGGTGGCGCTCACATGGGGCTCCAGCTTCCTGCACAGTGCCTCGTCATAGGTGGTCAGCGTCATCTGTACCACGCATTTGGCCTTTTCATGGATGGCCGCCAGCAGGTCCAGGTCCCGCAGCACCCGGGCGGATTTGGTCTGCAGGGTAAACCCGAAGCTGTACCGGCAGGCCAGAGACAGCGCCTGCCGGACATACCCCAGCTCCTCCTCCAGCGGAATGTAGGGATCGGTCATGGCGCCGGTCCCCAGCATGCACCGGGACCGCCTGCGCCGCATCGCCTGCTCCAGCAGGGCGATGGCGTTCTCCTTCACCTCGACGTCCTCGAAATCGTGGTCCATGTGATAGCATCGGCTTCGGGAGTCGCAGTAAATGCAGCCATGGGTGCAGCCGCGGTAGAGGTTCATCCCATTCTGCGCCGACAGGATTCCCTTGGCTTGTACAAAGTGCATCCAGACGCCCCCTGTCCCGGCGGAAGGCTACCGATCCTCCGCCAGCAGTCCGTAGAGATAGAAGTCCGCCCAGCCTCCCCGGTTGTCTCCGGTGTGGCTGCGCTGGACGCCCTCCCGCTTCATGCCCAGCTTTTCCATTAAGGCCACCGACTTTACCCCGTCGATGGCCTCCGCCATGACCTTGTGGGCGTGCAGCTCCTGGAAGGCGTAGTCCATCGTCCGGGAGCAGGCCTCGTAGGCGTAGCCCTGCCGCCAGTACGCCCGGTGGAAGATCCAGCCGATTTCGTAGACGTCCTCCTCCGCGTTCTCCCCCAGGGCCTTGAGGAGGATATAGCCGATGACCTTGCCGCTCTCACGGAGGACAGCGGCTACCGCGCCCCGCCTGCCGATGCAGAACTCCGTCAGGAACTGCCGGGTTCTTTCCGGCGTGTAGGCCGGCTCGCAGTTGAGCATCGTCTCCTCATCGCCGAAAATTTCGTGGAGATCGCCGGCGTCCTCCGGCGTGAAGTCCCGGATGATCAGCCGCTCCGTTTCCAAATACATTTTGCACCTCAGCTTTTCCCGATGATCTTCCCGCCGCACTTGGGGCAGGTGATCTCGATTTTTCCCTTGCCCGCCGGAACCCGGCAGATGGCCTTGCAGTTTTTGCAGGTAAAGTACTTATGGGCCTTATCCAGCCGCCGCTGCCGCGCGCCGGAGAGCCGGTCCCGGATGGGACGGCACCAGTTCAGGAATCTGGCGTTCTCCGCCCGGCGCTTGGATAGGTTCCGGGAAAAGGTCCGAAATAGCACCGCAGCCGCGATCAGGACGGACAGCGTCTCCAGAATCACCCGCACCGCGAAAATCCGGCCAAAGAACAGCTGCACCGCCCAGATCACCAGGTACGCTGCCAGCAGCGCCATATTCAGCTGGTCGGAGCCGTTGCGGCCGTACATGAACCGGGCCAGGGCGCTGGATGCGCGATAGAAGAACTTCCGCATGGACAGGACCTCCCTCTCGGAGCCTTCCCGGCGGAGCCGCAGCGGGAAGGCTCTCTTTTTTTACATAGTATAGAGGCCAAATATGAACAAGTAAAGAACGCGGCCGATTTATTTTTTCAGGACAGCAAAAAACGGCGGTTACATTTAATACTTTTGTAACAACATGCGCTGGTTTTCTTAATACCTTTCCTGTATGTTATTTTCTGCAAGAGACAATAACTTCTTTTCATCCAATCTTCCAAACCATATAAGAACAGCGAGAGGCCAGCCGCCTTTCGCTGTTCTTATTTTGCTCCGCGGCCTCCGGCGGGCGGGTTTCCCCGCGGCTCCGCCGGTCCCTTCACAAAATATCTTTGGAATGTTTATAATCTTTCCTCAGTTTCTTCATATTCTTGTCATAAATCCCCTGTATCCTAGCACCATCAAAAGCGAACGCCCCCGGCGGGCGCGCACAAGACAATTCACAAGGAGGACATTCCTATGTATGACAATTATAATGAGCAGGACAGAAGCAGCAGCGAATACCACTACAGCTACCGTTCTGACAGCGACGGCTTCCAGCCCCAGCCCCCCTCGCCTGAGGTCAAGCCCCCCAGGAGGAACCGGGCGGGCAAGGTCATTGCAGTGGTCCTCTGCGGGACGCTGCTCATCGGCGGCGCATTCGGGGCCGGTTGGTATATAAACAGCCGCCGGGATACGGTTCCCTCCGCCGAGGACGTCCAGCCCGAGGACCGCGAGGACGCCGCAAGCACGGACGGCAAGCTCCACGTCAGCGACCGGCCGGAAACCAAGCTGGACGCCGTGTCCGTCACCGGCAATAAGAAGCTGTCCTTCCCCGAGGTCTACCAGGCCAACGTAGACAGCTGCGTCAGCATCAACTCCTCCGGCCTGGCCACTGTGGGCTATAACATCTTCGGCCAGCAGATCCAGCGGGAGGCCGTCAGCTCCGGCAGCGGCTTCATCCTCACCAGCGACGGCTATATCGCCACCAACTGCCACGTGGTCAGCGGCGCCACCGCCGTGCAGGTGACCTTGAACAACGGCAAGAGCTATGAGGCGGAGATCGTGGGCAGCGACGCGGACTACGACATCGCCGTGCTGAAGGTGGACCCCGGCGAGGATAAGCTGACCCCCGTGGTCCTGGGCTCCTCCGCCGATCTGAATGTGGGCGAGGACGTGTCCACCATCGGCAACCCCCTGGGGGAGCTGACCTTCTCCATGAGCAAGGGAATCGTCTCCTGCCTGGACCGGGCCATCAATCTGCAGGGCACTCCCTTCAACATGATCCAGGTCGACACCCCCATCAACCGCGGCAACTCCGGCGGCCCCCTTTTTAACTGCTACGGCGAGGTGGTGGGCATCGTCACCGCCAAGACCTCTTCCGACGGCAGCGGCGACGCCGCCGAGGGACTGGGCTTCGCCATCCCTATTGATGACGTGCTGGGCCTGATCAAGGATATTATGGAAAACGGCCAGGTGACCAGCCGCGCCTACATGGGCGTTTCCCAGGGCGATGCGTCCCTGTTCCCGGAGAGCGGGATGCGCAGCGGTTCCTATCTGGTGGAGGTCGTGGAGGACGGCCCCGCCGATAAGGCGGGCCTCCAGGCCGGCGACGTAATCACCATGCTGGGCACCACCACCATCACCTCTTCCGACGACCTGTCCACCGCCGTCAGCAGCAGCAAGACCTACAAGGCCGGCGACACCGTCACCGTCACTTATGTCCGCAGCGGCAAGGTCTATACCACCGAGCTCACCTTCGGCAGCACGCTGGAGAAGCCTCAGGACCCTAAGCCCCAGTCCGCCCAGTCCCAGCAGGAGCTGCCGGAGGGCTACGGCGGCGAATACTCCGGCGACATGGATGATTTCTTCAGCCAGTTTTTTGGCAGCGGCTATGACCGCAGGGCCGCCTGACCGTATGACCAGGCGCTGAATCCGATTACGAGAACTTTCTCTTCTTTCTTCTCTTTCAAGGCAGCGCCCGGGATCTTTCCGATCCCGGGCGTTGTCCCCCGCCCGGCCTTGGGGGCCGCTCCCTCCACTTTGTGAACTTTTTGTAAAAGGGCCAATTTTTTCAAAAAACCCCTTGCAATATGGATGGGAATGATGTAAGATAAGCGCTGTTAGCACTCAAGGATTCGGAGTGCTAACAGTATCCGGACTTGTTTACAAAATAATTGATATAGGAGGAATCTCATTATGAAGCTCACACCGTTAGCGGACCGCGTCGTACTCAAGGCCATGGAGGCCGAGGAGACTACGAAGGGCGGCATCATTCTTACCTCTTCCGCCAAGGAGAAGCCCTCTGTGGCTGAGGTCGTTTCCGTTGGCCCCGGCGGCACGGTGGACGGCAAGGAGGTCGTCATGTCCGTGAAGCCCGGCGACAAGGTCATCACGGATAAGTATTCCGGGTCCACTGTGAAGATCGGCGACGATGAGTTTACTATCGTCCGGCAGGGCGATATTCTGGCCATCGTCGAGTAGGCGGTGATCTTCGCCGCCTCCGGCGGCGAACGGGGTTTCATCTGCGGCCCTGCGGGCCGCGACCGCTTCCCTTCTTTCCGGAAGCTCCGGGCTCCCGCGCCCGGACGGCGGCTTACTTTTGCCCCGCGGCAAAAGTAAGCAAAAACGCGCTTGAACCTACGGTTCAAGACTCCTTAGACGGGCAGGCGCGTGCGCGCCTTTGCCCTATACGGGGGATAAAGGGCTGTGCAGCGGGTTTGCTTGACAGGCGAAGCCTCCGAATTTCTGATCCTACGGGTATCTAATCTAGGGGCTTGGCGGTTGACCAACTCCGCCTGCCGGCCTGTTAAAGGGATAGAGTCTGCTAGGGGGGGCCTTCTAACGGAAGCGCCCCGGGAGATCCAGCGTGTATGACGGTAGGGTCTGCCGACAACATCGTCGGATAGACGCTTCGCCCGATACATGGGAGCAGCTCGGTTTAGACCGGACGGATTACAGTGGAAGCGCAAAAAACAATAACCCCCGTAATTTAGGAAAGTTCTTAGGAAACATAGTTTCCTAAGCGACCTTTTGCTTCTTTTCGCTCGCGCGAAAAGAAGGCCCCCGCCGCCGGCGAGGCGGCAAAGGCAGAAAAACGAAACATTTCGCCGCCGCGCCCCCAGGGCGCGGAAGAAGATTTTTGGAGGTATGTTACCATGGCTAAATTGATCAAGCGCGGCGAGGAAGCCCGCAAGGCATTGGAAATTGGCGTCAACCAGCTGGCTGACACCGTCAAGGTCACTCTGGGCCCCAAGGGCCGCAACGTGGTGCTGGACAAGAAGTTCGGCGCTCCCCTCATTACCAACGACGGTGTGACCATCGCCAAGGAAATTGAGCTGGACGATCCCTTTGAGAACATGGGCGCCCAGCTGGTGAAGGAAGTTTCCACCAAGACCAACGACGTGGCCGGCGACGGCACCACCACCGCCACCCTGCTGGCCCAGGCCATCGTGGGCGAGGGCCTCAAGAATCTGGCCGCCGGTGCCAATCCCATCGTCATGAAGAAGGGCGTCGCCAAGGCCGTGGAGGCCGCTGTGGGCTCCATCAAGGCCGATTCCCAGAAGGTCAACGGCACCGACGACATCGCCCGCGTGGGCACCGTGTCCTCCGGCGACGCCATGATCGGCAAGCTCATCGCCGAGGCTATGGAGAAGGTTTCCGCCGACGGCGTCATCACCATTGAGGAGTCCAAGACCTCCGAGACTTACAGCGAGGTGGTCGAGGGCATGATGTTCGACCGCGGCTATATCTCCCCCTATATGGCTACCGACATGGAGAAGATGGAAGCCGTTGTGGACGACGCCTATATTCTCATTACCGACAAGAAGATCTCCGTCATCGCCGACATCCTGCCCCTGCTGGAGCAGATGGTCCAGTCCGGCAAGAAGATGGTCATCATCGCCGAGGACGTGGAGGGCGAGGCCCTTTCCACCCTGCTGGTGAACCGTCTGCGCGGCACCCTGAACGTGGTATGCGTCAAGGCCCCCGGCTTCGGCGACCGCCGCAAGGAGATGCTCCAGGATATCGCCATCCTCACCGGCGGCCAGGTCATCAGCGAGGAGCTGGGCTATGAGCTCAAGAACGCCGACCTCTCCATGCTGGGCCGCGCCCGTCAGGTCAAGGTCACCAAGGAGAACACCGTCATCGTGGACGGCGCGGGCGACAGCCAGGCCATCAAGGACCGCGTGGCCCAGATCCGCAGCCAGATCGGCGTGACCACCTCCGATTACGACAAGGAGAAGCTCCAGGAGCGTCTGGCCAAGATGGCCGGCGGCGTGGCCGTCATCAAGGTGGGCGCCGCTACCGAGACGGAAATGAAGGAGAAGAAGCTCCGCATCGAGGACGCGCTGAACGCCACCAAGGCTGCTGTGGAAGAGGGCATCGTCTCCGGCGGCGGCACCGTGTTCGTCAACGCCATCCCCGCCGTGGAGAAGCTGGTGGAGGAGCTGGAGGGCGACGAGAAGACCGGCGCCCGGATCATCGCCAAGGCCCTGGAGGCCCCCATCCGTCAGATCGCCGCCAACGCCGGCCTGGACGGCTCCGTAGTTCTGGAGAACGTGAAGAAGGCCGCCAAGGGCACCGGCTTTGACGCCTACAAGGAGGAGTACGTGGACATGATTGCCGCCGGCATCGTGGACCCCGCCAAGGTGACCCGCTCCGCTCTGGAGAACGCCGCCTCCGTAGCCGCCATGGTGCTGACCACCGAGTCCCTGGTAGCCGATAAGCCCGAGCCCCCCGCTCCCGCCCCCGCCGGCGGCGACATGGGCATGGGCGGCATGTATTAATTGAACAGCGTCTATAGCTAAAATCCAGGAGGGGGGCCGGATGTGCGGGGGCCGACGGTGGGGGGGGGAGAAAGTGGTTTTCGGGGGGCCCGTTGG
>VSNB01000209.1 GCA_009774055.1 Clostridiales bacterium | reverse complement strand
GTGACATCCGGGCTGGTGTTCGGATACGAGAATGGGACGTTCAGGCCGAACCCAGCATCACCCGCGCTGAAGCTATGGCGATTTTTGTCTCGGCAAGGCACCCTCCGAAAAATTCTCTTGCGGGTTCCCGAAAACGTTCAACTTCTGGCATAATCCGTACCTATGTGAAAGTGCCTTCATAGAGTTCCTCCTCGTCAGTTGCTTTCCCCCAAAAAAACAAAAAATTGTGAACAAACTGTTGATAAAATGTAAATTGCGTGTTATACTAGGGAAAATTCCGGAGGAAGGTGGGAATCTGGCTTGGAAGAGAGTTTGTTTTTCGAATTTTTATGCGAATTTGTTAGAAAATTGGAAGGCTACCTCAGAGCATCGGAAAATTCCCTTATGATTCAAGAGTGCAACGCCCTGTCGGATTGCAAAGAAAACCACTCCAGGTGGATTGTCTCCGCTTGTGGACAGACCTACAAATTGGATTTTTGTGTTGCTTGGCCGAAGGGCTTTGAGGGAAGCCGCTTTTTATTGGAGCTAGCGGCCCGGGAGATTCGTTTGCTCTTCGATGACCCGAATTTCTTTCGCCAGGGCGGTGATGGGCACTGGTGCTTCGATTCCTACGCACACGACTGGCACACCCCTGAGACTCTGGCCAGGGCCGTCTACGAGATGATCTGCGCCAGGACCTTCCAGTGGCTTCACGACAGTTTTGGCCTCGATCCACTCAGCATCTCCCGTGTGGCCGATATGGCCTATGAGAGCC
Organism: Clostridiales bacterium; assembly: GCA_009774055.1. Classification (GTDB taxonomy): domain Bacteria; phylum Bacillota; class Clostridia; order Oscillospirales; family Oscillospiraceae; genus Pelethomonas. Next base: position 4,841 of record VSNB01000209.1, on the reverse strand, counting down.
GGAATGCTAAGGGGGAGATTTCCTTCCACACCGGTGACCTGCTCAGCGTCGGGGAGGGCATCGTTGCATACCCCCATGAGCCGGTCCTCTTCACTGAGGAGAACGCCCGCTTCATCCGCAAGCAGTTCGCCGGCGTGGGAGAAAACAGCTTGCTGTTTATGCGGGATGACTCCAACCAACCCTATGCCTATGCTGGCTATTTGGGGACTGGTGGCAAGACATTCCTCTCGGTCTGGATTAAGCAGGATGGCATGTGGATACTCTCCGTCGACGGTTGTCCAATCCTCCAAGTGAAGTCCCGGGACGTGTTTCTGCCGGAGGACCCCATCAGCCAGACCAGGTATTGCCTGAGAACTGAGTTTGGGTACAGAGCGGCAGAGAAGCTGACCCCGGTGCTGAAAGCCTTGCGTGGACATAAGCACGGTACCTCCGTCATCTTCCTCAACGGTGAGGACGAGGCATCCCGAAAAATGCTGGATAGACTAGAGAAGGCAGGACGGGCACTTCGGGTCGAGGGGGTACATATCATAGACAAAAGCGCTAGCAAAAAGAAGAGAGAATCCTTTGACAGGATGTTGGGTGATATTGCCAATGTCGACGGGGCCTTTATTTTCGACTATAATACCCGCCAGCTGCTCTATGTGAATGCGATTGTTGATGGGGTGGCGCTACTCCCCGGTCGAACGGAGTGCGGCGCTCGACACAATGCCCTGGAGAGCGCCATCACAACCCTTATTGCTTCGGATTCCAGCCGCAAGGTAAAAGCAGCGGCAGTCATCTTCAGCGAGGACGGCGGCATATCTACTGTCACCGCTACGAGCTCCAGGGGGAAGCTGGAGAAGGATGTCAGCTGGCGGGCTCAGTTCCCAACGCTGAGGATGTAGCGCAGTATTTTTATATTTTTTACCTTTTGGATTCTATTTGTTCACATATCTTTTGTATGCTTACTATGTAGGACTTAGGCGCTTTGTGCGCATTCGTTCTACCATTTTAGCCGAAATGTTTCCTTTTTTGTGGTCAAATCGCGGTATACTGCATAAACTGTTGTTAATATATACAAAATATTTTGCGATTATTTTCACTTTTGTGGATTGAATGCTTTCTGCTTTTGTGTTATCATGTTTATAATAGGTTATCAGCGGTGTCGTGGCTTAGCCGGTCCATGCCGCTCCCACATGACCTCATTATACTACAGCAATATCTGAGCCAAACTTTGAAGGAAGGAAGATCATGTATCATGAGCAATGGTATGAAGGGGAGGTTGCCCGGCACTCGACTCCAAGGGGAGCGGCACACCCGACGCCGTTCTACTGTCCCTATCAAAAGAACGGATATCGCCTCTCAGTGCGTTCGTGCGGGGAACCCTGAATACCCGGTTACCAACACCTATGCGGACCGGAAGCCCGATCAGGATAAATAGGCAAAAAGCGGGAGGTAGCTTCCCGCTTTTTTGCTTGTTGCCCAGATTCTAATGATTGTGAGGAGAAACGCCATGAGCGAAGAAAACAGAGACCCCTTTATCCTGTCTGACCATTTTGATGCGAGGTTACTGTCCCTCTATTCTCGCAGAGTACAGGACGGCCTGCCCCGGGGATTTTTTGGCCCTAATCGATCCTACTCCTTTTGTTACTACGACGCCATCGAGGTGGAGTATGTAGAGTTGAAAGATGGACCCGTTCTGAAGGACGCTTATACCCAGGCCCAGTACAAGCGAAACAGCCGAACTGTCGGGGGAGGGGCACAGAACCTAGGTTTTCACCAGACCCTTGTGGCGCTGGCCGATCTAAAAGGCGGGTCCGGCAAACACGGTTACACAAAAGGAGAAATCGAGACCTTCTGGGTATCTAATCAGTCCGAACCTCTGTTCTTTGTCTCTATGCTCAACCTGTCCGCCACCGGAGATCTAGATAGCGTCCTCTCGGAGATTGGGGATAAGTTCCCTCCCGGTCGACATTTGGCCTACATCACATTTGACCACTGTGATATCATCATCTTTTGCAGGGGCAGTAGTTTCCAGGAGTACGCCCGGTGCATCTTTAATCTCTACTACGCAGGGAAGACGGGGCTGGGCGACGCTATCACCCTTTACAGCTTCACTGGTGACGGCGTTCCCTCAACATCCAGCGAACACTTCGCTGCGTTAGTGCGGGTTGGTGTAAAAGACTATCCATCCCGGGAGCGATTCTACCAGAGGTTGCAGCAGTCCAGCGGACCAGAGAACACCCAGGAGAGCGCTCAGGAGAATGCCCAAGAGAAGGCTGGGCAGCTACGCAAGTACTGGCTACTAGAGCGCAACGACATCGCCTTTTACCGGGAGGATGCTACCCTCTCCTGGCTGTCCGAAGTACGCCAAGCCGTCAGCGACGTGGAGGAAGAGAACGGTGCGCCCTGGTACAGTACCTACAGTCTCACCGTTCTCATTCCTGACGATACGGGGGAGGACAGCGGGAAATGGCGTAGCTACAACCCGCAAAGCCCCAACAAGGTCGTTACCCGCCTCCAGCAACGCATAAACGCTCTATACAAGGATTTTAAGGACAGTTATGAGGCTGCTCACTTCCACCTGCAACAGCAGGGCATCAATATCCGTAGTGACCGGGTGCTGTTACGCTGGGTTGAGGAATCCTGTAGCCTGGCGGTTTCCCTTATGTCCAACCGTTTGTCTGAAAATCTGGGCGTGTGTTTGCTCCCCCAGTTTGAGGACATGCTTATCTACAGCAAACTGCTATTCTCCCAGAGAGAGCGCATTACCCGGGACGATGTGGAGCATATCCAAAAGAGTTTCAATGAGTTCTTCTCCAACGTGGCGGTGCTCATCGACAGCATGAATCAGACCAATCGACGCTTTGTTCAGGTTCCTTCCTTCCACCTCACATCCTTTGAAATCCCTCCCCAGATTATGGCATATTACACGGTAATTGTGCGCAAAATGCTGGAAGTCCTGAAAGATCGTGACGCAGATATCTTCTATGGCCTGACCATGTCCCCCAGATTGGTCAACACCCTCTCCGTGTTCTCCCTGGGTGTGCCAGAGCTACTGCCAAAGGATGAATGGATTTCCATGAATATGGATGAGTCCTCCTTTTACACATTACGGCTGACTGTGGAGACCCTGGCCCATGAAGTTTCTCACTTTGTGGGCGAGGAATTGCGCAAACGTGAGCTACGCAAAGAGTGTATGATCAAGTGTGTTTTTCAGGTTCTGCTCAACGCTCTGATGATTCTCTTTGCCAAGCAGGTGAACCATTTGGACATGCCCCTCTACAAGGCCCCACTGTCGTCTAACACTGTGCGTCTGCGGGTGGATAATCTGGAGCAAGCAGCCCAGGACCTGTGGGAGCAGGCCAAGTGCATCGACCCGGACTGGTACGGATGCAAAAAGCTCCACTATAGCTGGCACATGGAATCTGCGGTTTGGCAGATTCCCCGGGATATACGCGATGACCCCGCTCTAAGGCACGAGATGGTCCAGCAAATCAGGAAGCTACTCAGGAAGACGAGCTCCCAGGAGGGTGTGACCCTTCTGTCCCAGCTGCGCAAGTATGTGGAGTGGAAGCTAGGACTGGATGGTGGAGAATGGGCGGAGCAGACCCTGTCCGACGCCGTGGCCAACGAGGAGGAAGAGCTCTTGTCCGATGCTGTCGACAGCCTTGCGAACAGTTTGCAGGCTTTCTACGAGGCCAGCCAAAGCATCCGGGAGACCGATGACAGGGACGTAGAGGAGATGGACAGCGAAGAGACCGACGACATCCTCAAAATCGTTTGCCAGGAGTTAGACTATCTGTGCTATATGTTCCGGGAGACTTTTGCCGACCTACAGGCCATTATCCTTCTGGACATGAACTGGAAGGACTACTGCGAGCTCCTTTTGCAGGGCAACGACACCCCTGGCGACGACCATACCCCCCGGATGTTCACCGTGACCAAGACTCTTATTAGTTGCGGTATGTGGCATTATGAGGACATCGACTACCAAGACACAGTATTCGCCAATGTGAGTAGGGCCCTCCGCCTAGATCCCATAAACGACGCAGGCCAGCTGGCTGATGTACACCGAATCTCCCCCACACTGAGCTTTTACCTGATTACATATCTTTCCGCCTGTGCCCAGGATATCCGTAGCTCTTTCGCTGGGCCCGACAGGGAAGCCGTCCGGGAGCTCCAGGACATTCATGCCATGCTTTCGAACCGCACCACTTTCTTAGATCTTCAGAAAAATATTCTGAACTTGACGGCTGGGTGCCGCGCATCCTTGCTCAATACACCGATTTGTGACGGGGATCGCCCTGGCGTCAGATAAGGGTTGAATCCATTCAAGGCAATGACCTTGAATGGATAAAAGAACCCAACCGAGCTACTGAAGTTCGTAGTGAGCAACAACACAATTACAACCCACAAAATTAACGCAAATCTAGTTTTGCAAACATACTCTTATAACATGATAAACTGAGTTTTCTGCTCTCTTAAACGGCGCACCCTCTATCTCCCTACAGCCATTAACAGAAAAATTCTATTATCCATTCGTCATCCAACAATGTGACATGGTTCAGCGCCAAAAACGCCCTGGATGTGGACCTTGCCTGGCTGAGATCAGCATATACATAGCACTGCCCAGACTCAGAACTATCCCGCATCTTCGTAAACACATCAGGACTATGGGACAACCTAACATTATCTTTATCTGTGGCATAGACAGCGCCTGCATCGTCATAGCACTTCGTCCACGGCTTGACCGGCCGGACAGGGACGGCCATAAGACCCTGATCTGAGAAGCTGTACCAAAAGCAAAAAAGATGATAAAATGCAGGTATGATACAGAAAAATGAGAGACGCAGATACGC
>VSNB01000208.1 GCA_009774055.1 Clostridiales bacterium | reverse complement strand
CCGTTTTGTTGAATAAGAAACATTATAAACCGACAAATAATCCGTACAGGAAGCGCGCCGCAGGCCAGCCCGCAACGGGCCCGCCCTGCGGCGCGCTTTTTAGCGATTTGTGAAATAACCGGTAAGGAACATTCCCGGGGACGCCTGGGGGCTTCCTTGTCAGCAAGGGGACCATCCGCCTCCCCCGCGACCGGTCCCTTCCTCCGGAGCTGGCGGGGGAGATCGCCCGGCGCTGAGCTATGACAGCAGCCAGCCGGGAATCTCATTATCGTCCGGCAGTGTTTCCTCCGGTTCAGTCTCCGGCGGGGCCGGCTGATCGGGCGCTTCCCCGTCCTCCGGAGGGAGGAGCCAGCCGGGGAGCTCTTCGTCTTCCGTGCCGTCCTCCGGCGGCGCTTCTCCAGGGGTGTAGCAGCGGACATAGCAGACCGTGGAGGCTGACCCCGTCCGGCAGGCCACCTGGTAGAGCCCCGGCTGGCGGAATTGGTACGCGCCCTGACAGACGTCCGCATGCTTCTCATAGGCCGCCTCCTCCGTCAGGCCGTCTGGTCCGGTGACGGAGACGCGCATCTGGCTGCGGACCGTCCCGGATCGGGCGGTGAGGACCGCGGTCCCGCCGGCCTCCACCGGCTTGAGCCGCTCCAGCCAGAGACGGTTCTCCTGTCCGCCTGTCCGGAAATACCGGGGGATGTAGACCTTGATGGGCCCGATGTAGCAGTCCCCCAGCTTCACATGGGTCATGTCGCTGGTGTGGCTGCAGAACCAGATCTCGCTGCGGCGGGTTCCTTCGGCGGCGGTGAGGACGATGGCGTGGGCGTAGCGCCCTCCGCCTCCCTCCACGTGGGCTGCAGCGCCCACCAGCTCCTCCGGCGTGACGGCGGAGAGGGGGCTGCCCGCGCCCACGTCCAGGACCGAGGCGTAAATCCCTGTGTCGCTTCCGCCGTTGGAGCCGCCCCGCCCGGAGGCGTCCCGGGAGCCGGTGAGATACTGCCGGAAGGACTGGCAGCTGAGCCAGCTGTTGGTGTACGAGCCGCCGGAGGCGGGACGGCCAAACCAACGATTCTCTCCCGCCGGGTCCATAGGAAGGGTCTGGCCCCGTATGGCTCCGGCCTCTTCGCTGCCGCCGAAGCCCGCCCAGATGCACTGTGAGGCAAAATTCTGGCAGTCGCCCCCCTCGCCGGCGTAGCCGAAGAAGAGGGGATTGTAGAACGCGTCCCGGGGCATGTCCGCCTCCCGGCGGGAGTAGGTATAGGCATAGGCGGCGGCGTCCGCCCCCCGGTAGGCGATCCGGTTCCCGCCGGAGTCCCCGGCGGGGAAGGAGAGGCGGCAGTCCTCCGTCTCCAGCTCCTTGGCGAAGGCCGCCAGGGCGGCGTCTGCGTCGAGGCCGCTCTCCTGATAGGTTTTGTCGAACAGGCTCCCGCTGCCGGCGCCGGCCACCAGCCACCGGTCCCCCAGCCGCACCAGCCGGACGCTGTACCCGGTTTCACATACCGAGGGAATCTCGCTGTCCATATACCGGAAGGCCGCCGTCTCCTTCACGGAGACGCGGCAGGCGCTCCCTTCCCGCTCCAGCTCTTCCAGGGCGTAGGTGAGGCGCAGATTCTCCCGGTAGATTTCCTGCATCTGCCGCATTCCGGCATAAAAGGCCGCCTTTTGTTCCAGATAGGCCATGTCGCTTTGCAGTCGGGAGAGGGTTACGTCCTTGCCCGAGAAGCGGAACACCGCATCCCCGGACCCTGGAGGCATGTGGAGGTCCGGGTCGATCACCGTGCCGGCGCGCAGATCCCGGTCCTCGTACAGCATAGCCTTCTCCTGGTAGGCCCGGAGGTAGGACTCCAGGGCGGCGCGGATCGCCGCCTCCTCCGCGCCCTGGCCGGAGGCGGACGCCCCCGCTCCCAGCAGAAATAGGGCCAATATGCAAAAAACCGCCGGACGGAGCCAATCGCGTCCCGTCCGGCCAGTGACAAAGCGCATGAAAATACCCCCTTTTTTCAGTTATCGGTCGAAACGCCCTCCCGCATAAGGGCGGGGCGGGAATTTTGCCGGGAACCAATATATATGACCATAGAAAGGAACCGCCAATATGCAATATCGGAAGGACAAAAAGGGAAACGAGATTTCCCTCCTGGGCTACGGATGTATGCGCTTCACCCGAAAGGGCGGCGGCATCGACCTGGACAAGGCGGAACGGGAGGTCATGGCCGCCATCCAGGGCGGCGTGAACTATCTGGACACCGCCTACATCTACCCCGGCAACGAGGCGGCGGTGGGGGAAATCCTCCGCCGGACCGGATGCCGGGACCGGGTGCATCTGGCCACCAAGCTGCCCCACTACCTCATCAAATCCACCGCCGGCGCGGAAAAAATCTTCCGGGAGGAGCTCCGCCGCCTGGGGACGGACCACGTGGACTATTACCTGATGCATATGCTCACGGACACGGCCACCTGGGAGAAGCTGAAGAGGCTGGGCATAGAGGAGTGGATCGCCGGCAAGCTGAAAACCGGGGAGATTCGGAACATCGGCTTCTCCTACCACGGGAATACCGCCATGTTCCAGAAGCTGGTGGACGCCTATGACTGGGACTTCTGCCAGATCCAGTACAACTACATGGACGAAACCAGCCAGGCCGGCGTGGACGGCCTGCGGTACGCCCATGGCAAGGGGCTGCCGGTGATCATCATGGAGCCCCTCCGGGGCGGACGGCTGGTGGACCTGCTGCCGGAGCCGGCGAAGCGGCTGTTCCGGGAGGACCCCCAGGGGCGCACCCCTGCGGGGCTGGCCTTCAAGTGGCTCTACGATCAGCCGGAGGTCACCTGCGTCCTCTCCGGCATGAGCTCCATGGAGATGGTGGAGCAGAACCTGGCGTCGGCTTCCGCCTGTGCACCGGGGTGCATGACGGAGGCCGACCATGCCCTGGTTGAAAAGGTGCGGGAGGAGATCCGCCGGTGCGTGAAGGCGGGCTGTACCGGCTGCGGCTACTGCATGCCCTGCCCCAAGGGGGTGGACATCCCCGGAACCTTTCGGTGCTGGAATGCCATGTATTCCGAGGGCAGGGCCTCCGGCCGCCGGGACTACCTCCAGTGCACCGCCATGCGGAAGGACCCGGCCAGCGCCTCCCAGTGCGTGGGCTGCGGCAAATGCGAGGCCCGCTGCCCCCAGCAGCTGCCCGTCCGCCAGCTGCTGAAGACTGCCGCCGGCGAACTGGAGACGGTATCTTACAGGGCGGCAAAGTGGGGCATTCAGACCTTCCGCCTGTGGTAATGAACTTCGTGGGGCGGGGAAGCTCCGGAAAGAAAAATTCCGCAAACGCTTCCCCCGCCGCCGATCCTATGGTATACTGGAGAAAACTAAACGCAGGCGGGGAACATCCATGAGAAAACTTGTCATCGGCATTCTGGCCCACGTGGACGCAGGGAAAACCACCCTGTCCGAGGCCGTTCTATATCGGACGGGCGCCATCCGCTCCCTGGGCCGGGTGGACCATCGGGACGCCTTCCTGGATACGGAGGACCTGGAGCGGGAGCGGGGCATCACCATTTTTTCCAAACAGGCGGTGTTTCCGCTGACGGACCGCGGGACCGGGACGGACCGGGAGGTCACCCTGCTGGACACCCCGGGCCACGTGGATTTCGCCGCCGAAATGGAGCGGGCGCTGCAGGTATTGGACTGCGCCGTGTTGGTGGTCAGCGGCTCTGACGGGGTCCAGGCCCACACCCTGACTCTCTGGCGGCTGCTGGAGAAGCGCCGGCTGCCTGTGTTCCTCTTCGTCAACAAGATGGACCTGGCCGGGACGGACCGGGAGGCCCTTCTGGCGCAGCTGAAGGCCCGGCTGGGGGACGGCTTTGCGGACTTCGGTGCGCCGGAGGAATCCGTGTGGGAGGAGGCCGCCACCGCCGACGAGGAGGCCCTGACGGAGTACCTGGATGCCGGGTCCCTGTCGGACGAAACCCTGGGGCGGCTGATCGCCTCCCGGGCGGTGTTCCCCTGCTGGTTCGGCTCGGCACTGAAGCTGACGGGGGTGGATGAATTTCTGGCGGGGCTGGCCCGGTACGCCCCCCGGCGGGACTATTCCCCCCAGTTCGGGGCCAAGGTGTATAAAATCAGCCGGGACCCCCAGGGGGCGCGGCTGACCTGGATGAAGATTACCGGCGGCAGTCTGCGCATCAAGGCCCTCCTCTCCGGCGCGGACCGGCGGGGAGAGCCCTGGGAGGAGAAGGCGGAACAGCTGCGGGTCTATTCCGGGGCCAGGTTCCGCCCCCTGGAGGAGGCGGAGGCCGGGACGGTCTGCGCCGTCACGGGCCTGACCCGCACCTACCCCGGCCAGGCGCTGGGGAGCGAGGCCGCCTCTGCCCCGCCGGAGCTGGAAGCGGCCCTCAACTACCAGCTCCTTCTGCCGGAGGGGACGGACCCCCACACGGCCCTGGACAAGCTGCGCCTCCTGGAGGAGGAGGACCCCATGCTCCACATCCTATGGAACGAGCGGCTGCAGCAGATCCACGTCCGTCTCATGGGACAGGTCCAGCTGGAGATTCTGCGCCGGCTCATCGCCCGACGGTTCGCTATGGAGGTGGACTTCGGCCCGGGGGGCATCCTTTACAAGGAAACTATCGCCGCCCCCGCTGTGGGAATCGGCCACTACGAGCCTCTGCGGCACTACGCGGAGGTCCATCTGCTGCTGGAGCCTCTGCCCAGGGGCAGCGGACTCCGCTTCGCCTCGGCCTGCAGCGAGGACGAGCTGGACGGCCACTGGCAGAGGCTCATTTTGACCCACCTGGCGGAAAAGACCCACCTGGGCGTTCTCACCGGTTCCCCCATTACGGATATGCGCCTCACCCTCACGGCAGGCCGGGCCCATATCAAGCACACCGAGGGCGGCGACTTCCGCCAGGCCACCTACCGGGCGGTGCGCCAGGGGCTCATGGGGGCCCGGAGCGTGCTGCTGGAGCCCTGGTACGACTTCCGGCTGGAGCTGCCGGGGGAGAATCTGGGCCGGGCCATGACCGACATCCAGCAGATGGGGGGCCGGTTCGAGCCCCCGGAGTCCCTGGGGGACACCGCCCTGCTCACCGGCAGAGCCCCGGTGTCGGGACTGGGGGAGTACTGGCAGACGCTGGCGGCCTATACCCGGGGCCGGGGGCGGCTGAGCTGTACCCTGGGTGGCTGCGAGGAATGCCACAACGCGGAGGAGGTCGTCGCCTCTCTGGGCTATGACCCGGAGGCGGACCTGGACAACTCCCCGGACTCCATCTTCTGCGCCCACGGGGCGGGCTTCCCGGTGAAATGGGACCAGGCGCCCGCCTACGCCCATCTGGAGAGCAGCCTGGACCAGGAGGAGGAAGAGGAGCAGCCGGCGCCCGCGCCCCAGCCGTCCGCCAATCCCCGGCCGGCGGCGCCCTTCCCCACCTCCCGGGCGGAGGAAAAGTCCCTCCAGGCCATCTTCGAGCGGACCTATGGCCAGGTGAAGCGGAAGGGTCCGGACCCCGGCGAGGCATTCCGCCCCCCCCCCCCCCCACCCCCCCCCCAGACACCACCGACCCTTACCCACCCACCGGCGGGGCGGGGGTTGCAGGGGGGTGGTTGTGGAAACAGAAATTTAG
>VSNB01000207.1 GCA_009774055.1 Clostridiales bacterium | reverse complement strand
CCCCCCCCCCCAGCGCGTTCGTCGGGTGGGCGGGTTGATTTTTATATTCGACTGGCGGCGGCGGGGGGCGATACCCCCCCGGGCCGGTTCGAGAACCAATTCCCGTTCGCCGCCGGAGGCGGCGAAGATCAGAACCCCCACTTATACCCATACCCCCACACGGTATTGATAAAAGTAGGATTCTGCGCGTTATCCTCAATTTTGAGCCGCAGCCGCCGGATATTCACATCCACAATCTTCAGTTCCCCGAAGTAATCCCGCCCCCAGACGGTATCCAGAATCTCCTCCCGGGAAAGCGCTTTCCCGGGATTTTCCATAAACATCTTCATGATGGAATACTCCACCTGGGTCAGCTTCACCCGCTGGCCGTTTTTCTCCAGGGTCCGGTTGCGTGTGTTGAGGAGGAAGGGCTCCTGTACGATCTCCCCCGCCTGCTCCGGGGCCGCGCCGCCCGCCCGGCGGAACAGCGCGTCCACCCGGGCCGTCAGCTCCGCCGGAGAAAAGGGCTTGGTCACATAGTCGTCCGCCCCGGTCATCAGCCCCGTCACCTTGTCCATTTCCTGGCTGCGGGCCGTGAGCATGATGATCCCGATCCGGGTGTTGGTGGCCCGGATGCGGCGGCAGACCTCAAAGCCGTCGATCCCCGGCAGCATGATGTCCAGCAGCGCAACCCGGATATCCGGGTTGTCCCGCAGCTTCTCCAGTGCCTCCTCCCCCGTCTCCGACTCGATGACCTCATAGCCGGCCCGGGTCAGGTTGATGACGATAAATCCGCGGATACTGGACTCGTCCTCCAGCACCAATACCTTTCTTGCCACAACGGGCCTCCCTTCCGCAGGCTTGCTCCGCCGGGGGCGTCAGTTCTCCCCCATGCTCAGCTGCTTGGTAATAATTTTGAAACTTTCACTGATCGCGTCGCCGTCCACCGCGTACCGCCAGTTCTCATAGGCACTGGCGTAGGAAATGGCGTAGATCGTCTCTCCCCGGCGGCGCAGAATGGTCCGCCCGCTCTTCGCCGCCTGATTTTCCCGGTCCGTGCCGGTGAGGGTGTAAATGGTCAGCAGCTCCTCCCCCAGCGTCCAGCCGGAGACGCTGTAAAAGGTGGTGGCGTGAACGGCGGAGCTGATATTGTTCTGCCGCACCGTGAAGTGGTCCTCCCACTCCTCCGGAAGCAGCAGGTACCAGCCGTCGGCCTGATTGTGATAGGTCACGGCCTCCCGCCGGTCGGCGCCGTCGGCGCGGTAGCTGTGCCAGTAGATTTTCCAATAGGCATCCTCCCCCGTGTCCGAGAGCAGCCGGACGGGGCGGGGCGCTTCCAGGGCCCCGTCGCCGTTGACGTCGGCGGGCTGGAGGTTCAGGTAGTGGAAAATCTGGGTGGACACGCCGGTATCCTCCCGGAGGACGATATTGACCAGCTCCGGACTGCGGTAGAGCAGGATATCCGTCACCGCGTTGCTGGTGTCGTCCGCGCCGGCCACCCGGCTGGTGACGAACACCGCCGTCTCCCCCTCCTGGAGCTGTCCCACCTGCATCCGCTGGAGGGACGCCACCGGGGCGGACAGCCGGGCGGTGGAGCGCAGCTGAAGGCTGCTGTAGCCGCTGTCCCAGTCGTAGTAGTCCGCCAGGCTCAGCCCCGCGTCCGTATCGCCGCTGCGCAGCACCACCAGCTCCTGCTCCTCGTCCCCGTCCAGATCCACCGCCTCGTAGCGGGTATAAGGCGCGCTCATCAGCAGCACGGGCTCCAGCCCCCTCATGCCGTAGACGCCGAGGGCCCGGACCTCGGGACTGACCTGCCAGCTGACCAGGATCTCCCGGACCCCGTCCCCGTCCATGTCCTCGTACCGGATGGAGTGGATGGAGGTGCCGCTGCCGTCGATGACGGCGGCCTGTTGGTAGTCGTCCTCTACCGCCCGGAAGACGTAGACCTTCAGCGGTCTCTCCTCGCTGCTGATCCGGAAGAAGCCCAGGGCCTCGTCGGTACCGTCCCCGTCCAAGTCCACCATCTGCACCGGCGGCAGGTTGGCCCCCGCCTGGGGCGCCGCGTACTCCGCCCCCAGGGCCAGAATCTCCGACAGCCGCGCACTGAGGGATTCGTACTCCTCCGGCAGCTGGGGCAGGGCATACAGGTCGTCCACCGACGCGCTCATCATGCACCCGCACAGCAGCGGCAGCGCCGCCGCCAGCAGAAGCCACAGCTTTTTTCTCATATATGGCCCGCCTCCTCTCCCGGTCAACAGGTAGCATCCTGCTGCATTCTATCACAAACCCCCGCTTTTGGGTAGCTTTTTTTCCGTCCTACCGCGCGCCCGGCATCTTCGGACGCGCGCTCAGCAGCGCCCGGCCGAAGCACACCATGGTCCGCCCGCTGTCCCGGGGCAGCACCACGTCCGCGTCCGCCCTGGCCCGGTTCAGGGAGAACAGGTACACGATCCCCAGGGGGTCCCGGACATACTGCTTGCACAGCATTTCCCCGTCCACGCAGAAGATCCCCACGTCCCCGTTGGTCAGGGGGTCCCGGTTCACATAGACGATGGACCCGTCCAGGATATAGGGCTCCATGGAGTCCCCCTGGATGCGCACCGCGAATTCCGCCCCCCGGGGCGTATCCCCGGTCACGTCGATATAGTCGAAGTCCTCGCCGAACACCGGGGAGGCATAGCCCGCCGCCGCCGGATTGCGGTAGAGGGGAATCTGCCGGATCTCCTCCTCGGGCCGGTCCGCGTCCAGGTCCGCCTGATAGGCGGTCAGGGCGTCCGCCATGGCCCGCAGGGTCTGCTTCCCCGGCAGGCGCAGGGTGCGGTACGCCTTCACCAGGCGCTCCTCCTCCACCGAGCAGGTAAAGCTCCTGCCGGAGAAGTCGTCCTGATATAAATAGTTGGGCTCCACGTCCAGCACCCGGAACAGACGCAGCAGCACGTCCTCCCGCATGGCGTTCAGCCCGTTCTCATAATTGCTGACGGCGGACAGACTGACGCCCAGCTTCTCCGCCAGCTCTCCCTGGCTGTAGCCCAGCTCTTTCCGCCGGTCCCGAAGTCTCTTTCCAAAACTCATGTTGGAGGCCCCCCTCTTCCTTGATACGTATAGAATATATGGAATCATGAAATTTGTCAACAGAAATTCTAAATTTCCTCTTGACATCTCGAAACAAACGTGCTAGTATATGTCTCGCAAAGGACAGTGTTTCTGAAATTATTAATCAAAAAGAAAGGAGATATGGATTTTTCGGGCGGACAGCTGAAATTTTTTTCGGACTTGCAGTGGATTGAAATTTAACCGCCCCTCAGGGGTGCAGCGGGCGGACGCCTGCCCCCGCAAAAAGGAAGAAAGCCGCGCCAACGGCACAGCTTTCTTCTTGGTGGGAGCGGGTGGATTCGAACCACCGAAGTCATCGACAACAGATTTACAGTCTGCCCCCTTTGGCCACTCGGGAACGCTCCCATATGCAGTTGTAGGCTGTCACTCAGAGGAGAAGGTGGAGCTGGTAGACGGACTCGAACCCCCGACCTGCTGATTACAAATCAGCTGCTCTACCAACTGAGCTATACCAGCATGATTAGCGACGAATCGTATAATAGCAGACTTTCTCCCATTTGTCAACCTAAATTTTTCAATCAGGAGGAATTTTTTTTGAGGATCGTACATAAGAGGCGCCGGGACAGCCAGCGGGCCTTCCCCGCGGGGGAGTGCCGGATGTGCGGCGGAGAGCTGTACCGGGGGGAAATCTGCTGGCGGGCGGCAGGCCGGACCCTCTGCGGGAACTGCGCCGCAGGCTGGCTGGCAGGCGCGCCGGCTTTCTGCCGGCGGCTGGGGGAGGTGGGCAGATGACCCTGCTGCGGATGGCGGCGTCTTACCGCCACAGCGCGGACCTGATCCGCCTGCGGATCGTCGCCCTGAAGGACGAGGCCCGCTCCGCCTCCCCGACGGAGAAGGCCAAGCTGGACCAGCGCATCCGGGACCTGAACATTCTCTATCGGGAAACCCGGGAAACCGCCCTGGTGCTGGAGCGGTACTACGACAGGAGGTATCACGGCCATGGCCGCCGGGCGGTATAGCGCGCCCCAGCGGGCCATCACCAGGCGGGACAACGAATTTATCGGGGACCTGGCCGCCTGGGAGCGGGAAAACAGCGAGGACAACAGCGAACAGCTCTCCCGGCTGCGCCGGAACATGCGGAAGGTCCGGGAGATGGAGCTGACGGACAAGCAGGCGGAAATGATCCACCTCTACTACGACCTGGGCATGTCCATCCCCCAGATCGCCCGGGAGAAGGGGCTCCACAAGTCCTCCGTCTCCCGGACCCTGGCCCGGGGCCGGGAGAGATTAAAGCGGTATCTGCAATACAGCTTTTGACCTGTCAGCGGCCGGCAGGACAGCGGAGAGGGCCCCGCCGGCCCTGCTTGCCGGAGCGATTCTGGATTCTGCCCGAAATCCGCCCGGATTCCTGAAAATATGCTTGCAATACGACGGGCAATCTGTTACACTCACCAGAAGGCGATTATGCCGGAAGATAAGGAGAAAATAAAAATGCTGAACTCAACTATGCATAAACGAGGCGGCCGGCTGGGCGTAGCCATTCTGGGCGCGTGCGTCTATTCCATCGGAATCAACCTGTTCGTGGTGCCCGCGGGGCTGATTACCGGCGGAATGATGGGCTTCTGCCAGCTGCTGCGGAGCGGCGTCCTGAGCCTTCTGGGCATCGGAGCCCTGCCCTTCGACCTGGCGGGCCTGATCTACTACGCGCTGAATATCCCCCTGTTCGTCCTCGCCTACCGCTGTCTGGGACGAGCCTTCTTCCGCAACACCGTGATCTGTACCACGGCCTATACCTTCTTCCTCAGCGTCATTCCCGTCCCCGCCGCGCCCATCGTGGACGATGTGCTGACCAGCTGCCTGCTGGGCGGCGTGATCTCTGGCGTGGGGACGGGCATCGCCCTCACCAGCGGATGCTGCGGCGGCGGGCTGGACATCATCGGCCTGTATATGTCCAAGAAAGGCCTCAAGATCACGGTGGGCCAGTTCGGCATAGCGGTCAACCTCGTCCTCTTCGCCCTGTGCTGGGTGATGTACGACATCCCCGTCGTGATCTACTCCGTGCTGAACACCATCTTCCACGGCATCGCTCTGGACCGGGCCCACCGGCAGAGCGTCACCGTCCAGGTGCTGATCTTCACCAAGCAGAACTGCCAGGAGATCGACCGCTATATCATGGAGAACCTCCACCGGGGCATCACCCGCTGGGAGGGCAAGGGTGTCTACACCGGCGAGGACACCCATATCCTTTGCGTGTGCATGAACAAGTACGAGATCGAGGACCTGCGGGATACCCTGCGGAAGATCGATCCCGACGCCTTCTTCGTGGTCCAGGAGGGCGTGCATGTCAGCCGC
Source organism: Clostridiales bacterium (assembly GCA_009774055.1). Classification (GTDB taxonomy): domain Bacteria; phylum Bacillota; class Clostridia; order Oscillospirales; family Oscillospiraceae; genus Pelethomonas. The sequence goes on along the minus strand of VSNB01000207.1, from coordinate 239 downwards.
AACTTTGACCGGCGGCTGTCCTAGCGGACCGGGCGGAAGCGAAAACCCCCGCCTCCGGAAAAGCGGAGGCGGGACTGTGTGTCAAAAAAGATGCTTCGCATCTCTTTTGAATAAGCTCCGCTTCGTTCTGCGCCTCCGGGACGGGGTGAGAACGCCCCGCCTCCTTAGAGCCTGTTTCATATCTCAACGAGTGCGGATTGGCGAGTGGATTTTTTGTCCAGCGAGGCAAAAAGCCGCAG
>VSNB01000206.1 GCA_009774055.1 Clostridiales bacterium | reverse complement strand
CGAGATCCTGGCCGCGCCCCCCTCGCGGCCCCCCGGCCCGCGTGCCCGGGCGGTCCTCCACCGGGACCGGCGGGGGGACTATCTGGGGGGCACGGTGCAGATCATCCCCCACATTACCGGGGAGATCAAGCGCCGCATCTACCAGCTGGACACGCCGGAAACAGACGTAGCCATTGTGGAAATCGGCGGCACCGTGGGGGATATTGAGAGCCAGCCCTTTCTGGAGTCCATCCGACAGGTGGCCGCGGAGCGGGGACGGCACAATGTTATGTTCATCCACGTCTCCCTCATCGTCTCCATTCCCGGCACTGGAGAATTGAAATCCAAGCCCACCCAGCACTCCGCCAAGGAGCTGCTGAGTCTGGGCATCCAGCCGGACGTCATCCTGTGCCGGTCCGATGCGCCGGTACCCAGGGAGATTCTGGAGAAAATTTCCCTGTTCTGCAGCATTCCTGTAGAAAACGCCATCCCCAACCTGACGGCGGACCTGCTCTACGAGGCGCCGCTGATGCTGGAGCGGGAGGGGCTGGCGGATGTGGTGGTCCGGCGGCTGGGGCTCATCTGCCATATGCCGGACCTCACCGAATGGGCCGACATGGTCCACCGGGCAAAGAACCCCTCCGGTGCGGTGGAGATCGCCCTGGTAGGGAAGTACGTGGCCCTTCACGATGCCTACCTCTCCGTGGCGGAAGCCCTGACCCATGCGGGAATCGCCAACGGCGTCAAGGTGGATGTCCGCTGGGTGGACAGCGAGACGGTGACGGAGGAAAACGCCGCCGGACTTCTGGCGGGCTGCGCCGGCGTCCTGGTGCCCGGCGGCTTTGGCAGCAGGGGAGTGGAGGGAAAAATTTCCGCCATCCGATACGCCCGGGAGAACAAGATCCCCTTCCTGGGCATCTGCCTGGGGATGCAGATGGCGGTGGTGGAGCTGGCCCGGAACAAGGCTGGGCTGGCGGGGGCCCATTCCAGCGAGCTGGACCCCCGCACCCCCTATCCGGTCATTGACCTGATGCCGGACCAGGCCCAGGTGACGGAGAAGGGCGGCACCATGCGGCTGGGCAGCTGCCCCTGCGTTCTGGCGGAGGGGAGCCGCGCCCTGGCGGCTTACGGTCAGAAGCATATTGATGAACGGCACCGCCATCGATATGAGTTCAATAACGACTATCGGGAGGCGCTGGCGGGGGCGGGGATGACAATCTCCGGCCTGTCACCCGACGGACGGCTGGTGGAGGCCGTGGAGCTGGAGGACCACCCCTGGTTTGTGGGCGTACAGTTCCACCCGGAGCTGAAGAGCCGCCCCAACCGGGCACATCCGCTGTTCCGGGAATTCATTGCCGCCGCGCGGCGGTACAAGGGCTGACCAATCGGAAAATATGCGGAGAGGAGGGGCGTTCGACGCCCCTCCTCTCCCTGCGTAAAGTTACGGATTCAGCCAATAAACGCCCAGATTCAAGTACCCCGCGAAGGCTACCCAGGCCAGATAGGGCAGCATCAGGTACCCCGCCGGCCTGGACAGCCGGAAGAACCGGACCGTCTCCGCCAGAATCAGCAGCCACAGAATCACCAGCCAGCCAAAGGCGAACAGGTACCACCCCAGGTTGAAAAAGAAAATGGGCCACATAAAGTTGAACGCCAGCTGCAGGCTGTACAGCGCCAGCGCGCCGCCCACGGCGGGCCTGCTCCCGCCGGAGTTGGACGCCAGGTAGGACGCAATGCCCATCAGCAGAAACAGGGTGGTCCAGACCACCGGGAACACCCACCCCGGCGGCGTCAGCGGCGGCTGCGCGAGGCTGGCGAAGCGTTCCATGCTGTTCCGAGTGAGAAGGGCGGACAGGCCGCCTGCCGCCAGCGGTATGGCGAGGCAGAGAAGCAGGCGCTTGCGTTTTTCGTTCAAAATACCACCTCCACGCCAGCAGTTTATGGCGTAAAGGCCGGTTTTATACGGCGTGCGCCGCCGTCCGGCGGGCCGTTACGCCTCCGCTTTTTTCCTGTGGACGACGCAGCGGTCCAGGCTGCAGTCCTTGGTGAAGCCGTCGTCGATATACTGCTCGCAGGCGTCCCCGCTGCCCAGCAGCTCCACGTCTGAGAGATCCAGCTCCGCCGTGCAGGACGCGGCCCCGCCTACCGGGATCAGCTTTCCTCGCCGGATGTAGAACACTGCCTGATTCAGCGGAACCATCACTGTACGCTCTCCGGCGTCCGCCTCCGTGCAGGAGAAGCCCTCTCGGCTGTAGCGGACCTCGGTCATGGGCTCGGGCAGGTAGACGATCCGCCCCTTGGCTCCCTGCTCTACGATGGGGGCGATCATGACGCTCTCGCCAACCATCAGCTGGTCCTCGATGTCCCTGGCCTTCCGGTCCTCCGGGAAGTCGAAGGCCAGGGGCCGGATGAACATGTCCTGCCGCAGGGCAGCCTTCATAAACTCGGAGTACAGGTACGGCAGCAGCCGGTAGCGCAGGGAGACGATGGTTTTGAAGTCCTCCGGGTTCCGGAAGCGGTAGCACTCCTGGTGCCGGGTGTGGATGCAGGTATGGTTGCGCATCAGCGGCGTGAAAGCGGAGAAAGCCAGCCACCGCAGCAGCAGCTCCCGGGTGGCGTTCCCGCCGAAGCCGCCGGTATCCGCGCCGCTGTAGAGGAAGCCGCACATATTCAGGGAGGGCATGTGGTACACGTTCTGCCGCAGCATCTCCCAGGTAGAGGCGTTGTCCCCGGTCCAGATGCCGCCGAAGCGGTGGGCGCCGATGTAGGAGGAGCGGGAGAACAGCAGGTACCGCTTGTCCAGCAGCCGGTCCAGCCCCTGGCCGGAGGCCCGGGTCATCATGCCGCCGAAGAGGTTGTGGACCTCGTAGTTGCTCTTTTCCCGGCCGTCGTCCAGCCGGTGGAAAAAGTCCTTGAAGTCCGCCGTGTGCCGCTCCGGCTGGTCCGGGTCGCCGTGGTCCAGGTCGGGCTCCGTGCCCTGGGTCCGGTACTCCGAGGAGAAGATGGCAGGCTCGTTCATATCGTTCCAGAAGCCCTCCAGGCCCCGGTCGGTGTAGAACTTATACTGGTCTCCGAACCACTGCCGGACCTCCTCCCGCAGAAAGTCGGGGAAGTGGGTCATGCCGGGCCACACCTCCGCCCGGTAGCAGGTCCCCTCATGGTTCAGGCAGAAGTACCCCTTCTGCACGCCCTCGTCGTACACCGGATTGCCCGGCTCGATCTTGATCCCGGCATCCACGATGGGCACCAGGCGGAGGCCCCGCTCCTTCATCCTGGCGGCATACCCCGCCAGGTCGGGGAACCGCCGCTCGTTGACGGTGAAGTCGATGTAGCGGTCCATGTAGTCGATGTCCATGCAGATGTAGTCCAGAGGGATGCCCGCCTCCCGGTGCTTGTCCGCCACACGGCTGACGTCCCGCTCCGTCTTGTAGCCCCAGCGGCTCTGGCCGTAGCCGAAGGCCCAGAGGGGAGGGAGGAAGCTCCGTCCAATGATTCCCAGGAACTGCCGCGCTGTGTCATAAGCGGTTTTTCCCTCCACGAGGTACAGCCGCAGGTCCTGGGACTCGCAGAAAACGGTCAGTACGCCGTCTCCCTTAGAGTCGACGTCGAATACCACCTTGGCAGGGGTATCGAAGAACGCGCCGAAGGGTTCCGCCCCGTCCACCACGAGGAAGTTGTGGGCCCCATACATGGAGGGCATGTCGTCCCTGTGGATGGGGTCATCATAGTTGAAGCTGATGTACCGATAGCCCCGTTTGTTGATCCCCCGCATGGTTTCGCCCAGGCCGTAGACGATGTCCTCTTCCCTCAGAGGGCAGGAGAACGCCTGGGGCGAGCCCTTTTTCCGGGTGAAATGCCGGAGCTGCTCGTGGCCGAGGACCGGGACGTCCTCCACCACCGCATAGGTTTCGACAGGGTGTCCGTAGACAAATTGAGAGATCATGGCGAATCCTCCGTTTGATTTTGATGCCCGCATTCCGCCGCGCTTCCCGCGCCGCAGGCGAAGCCGGAGGACACCGCTCCGGCGGGGCAGACGGACCTGCATTTCCCGCAGCGGATGCACTCCGGGCTGTTGATGTTCTTCGTGACCTCCACGCCCATAGGGCAGGACCGCTCGCACTTCCCGCAGCCGACGCATTTGCTCTTGTCCAGATGCATCTGATAAAAGCTGAAGCGGTTGAACAGGGCGTAAAAGGCCCCCAGGGGGCACAGGTACTTGCAGAAGGGCCGGTGGATCACCGCAGAGGCGATCACCACCGCCGCCAGCGCCAGGGCCTTCCACTGGAACAGCGCCCCCGCCGCCTGCCGCAGGCTGGGATTGGTCAGCAGCAGGGGAATGCCGCCGCCCAGGGTCCCGGCGGGGCAGATATACTGGCAGAAGTAGGGCGGGGCGATGCCCGTTTCCGTTGGCGCGAAGGCGGGCAGAAGGGTGACCAGCGTCAGAAGAATCCCGTATTTCACATACCGGGCGGGCCGGTCGATCCTCTTAGGAATCCGGACCTTCCTCACGGGAATCTTGTGCAGCAGGTCCTGGACCAGCCCGAAGGGGCACAGCAGTCCGCACGCCGCCCGGCCCAATACCACGCCGAACAGCATCAGCGTCCCCAGCACGTAGAAGGGGAAGCCGGCCTTCCTGCCGCCCAGGACCGCCTGCAGGGACCCGATGGGGCAGGCCCCCAGGGCCCCGGGACAGGAGTAGCAGTTCAGGACGGGGACGCAGAACGCTTTGCTGCCGCCGGTAAAGATCCGGCCCTTCAGAAACCCGGCCGCGTAGCCGTTAAAGAGGATGGCGGCCAGCAGCTGGACCTTTCTCTGGAAGGAGAGCCGGACCTTCCCTCCGCCCTTCACCCGATTCCGATGCATTCCAGGCATATCCGCACCGCCTTTCCCATGACCTCCTGCGCCTCTCCCCGGGACGCGCCGACGGCGATAAAGGCCAAAGCCGCCGCCAGCATGCCGAGGCGCAGGGCGAGGGCCTTTTTATTCCTGGATGTCAACGCTGATCTCCGCCTTTCCTTCCGCTGCCAGGGCCTTGTTCACCTCCGCAGTATATGTTCCGGCCAGGTCCCGCTGCATCCCGGTGATCGTGCTGCCTACGACCTCGCCCTTGCTGTTGACGAAGATCGTGGTGGGGAAGCTCTGTACGCCGTTTACCACGGAAACCAGGGCCTCGTCCCCGGTCACAATGGTGACGCCCTCGTATCCGCAGCCTGCGAGAAATTCCACCGTTTCCTCCGGATCGTTCAGCGCGTCCACGCAGATGGTAATCAGCTGCACGTTGTCCGGCAGGGCCTTGGCATAGGCGGCCAGGTCGGGCATTTCGGCGCGGCAGGGATTGCAGAACATGCCCCAGAAGTTGATGATGGTCAGGTCCTTGGCCTTGATCTCCTCCTGGGTAAACGTGCCGCCGTCCAGCGTCCCGCCGGCGAAGGAGGAGAAGGAGCCGCCGTCCCCGGCCTCCTCGCCGGAGCATCCGGCCAGCAGGCCGAGGGTCAGAAGCATAGCGAGAAAAAGCGCGGGCAGTTTTTTCCTATCCATAAAAGAAACCTTCCTTTCCAGTTTGCTTTGCCCTTGGCAAAGCCTCTGCGCTATCATACCATAGGATGCCGGCTTCGGCAAGGGGGAAGCGTTCCTGACACGCAGAGGCCCCGGAGGCGTACGGCGAGCGGGCGGGGGGGTTTTAAAAAAAAAAATGGG
>VSNB01000205.1 GCA_009774055.1 Clostridiales bacterium | reverse complement strand
TCAAGAGTTTCTGACGCAGCCAGACGAAAAATTTTCCGTCAAGATACGTGCCGGCGCCTATTGGTACAGCTTCTTAAGAACCTGCATTCATAGGCGGGGAATGCTGGATGGGCGAGGGATTTTAGAAGCAGTACCAATAGGTGACGGTATGCAGATTGGCGAGAAAATTTTTTGTCTGGCAAGGAAGAAACTCGCAGGAATACTTGCCGCATTTCAAGATTTTTTACCGCGGCAGGGTGGTAAAATCCCCGGCCAGACGGCGTTCAACGCCTGTGAATACAGGTTCTAAGATTTAATCGGAGTGGCGCAGCGCAAGGCTCGCCGCTCCGGTTTTTAACCGGATGCGCTCAGGAGAAATCCAAGGCAAGTACGGCAGTCTGTGGTGGGAATCCATCCGGGCGCATCGGCCCGGGCTTATCTAGCACTGGCAACTGTCATTTTCAAGCCCTTCTTGAACATTTTGGCGGTATTATGTCAAAAAATCAGGTTACACTCGGTCGCTTCACCTTGTGTAACTTAATTTTGCGTCTGTCATTTTATAAAAATTTCAAAATAGCTCTTGACAAATCCGAGGAAATGCGTATAATAACAACTGTCATTCGTCATGAGTGAAGTCAATTTAGCGGGATTGTGTAAAGGTAGCACAGCGGACTCTGACTCCGTATGTGAGGGTTCGAATCCTTCTCCCGCTGCCAAGTAAAACAAACAGCAGATGCCGTGAGCTTTCAGCCCACGGCATCTGCTGTTTCCTTTTTGATTTTCAACCAATGTCAGCGGACCTCGCCCTCATAGCAGGCGCGGCTGCCGCCGATGAATTTGGGCCGGGTGCGGGCGCAGAGGAGGATGGCCTGCCCGATATGGTCCAGACCCACACGGACCGGCACCGCCACAGGACGCAGATGCATCCCAATAAGAGTACCGCCGATGTCCAGTCCCGCATGGGCGCGGATGCACTCCACCGCCACAGGACACCGGAACCGCTCCCAGGCGGTGGAAGCGAAGGAGCCGCCGGCCTTGGGCTGGGGGCGGACGCTGACGGGGTCATAGCCATACTGTTCGGCGCAGTCCGCCTCCAGGATAAGCGCCCGGTTCAGATGCTCGCAGCATTGGGCGGCCAGGAAAATACCCCGCTCCTCCAAGATGGGGTAGATGCCGTCAAAAACCGCCTGGGCGGCCTCCAGGCTGGAAGCCTTACCGATCTGTCCGCCCATGATCTCCGAGGAGGAACAGCCGACGACAATAATACCGCCCGGACGGAGGTTGGCAGCGGACAGAAGCTCTGAAGCCGCCAGAGCGGCCTGGGACTGGATTTCCTGCAGGATGGGTTCCATGGGTATACCTCCTTACGTGAGCAAAACGAAGTTTTGCGGTTAAAAGTTTCTTTTGATCCTTTTCTTTTCAAAGAAAAGGATGTATGCCTGCAGCAATGCCGCCTATGCTGGGTCCTCGTCCGGCCGTTTCATATCCTTCCAGACCGTACACATCATGGTAATAAAGCAGGCTCCGCCGCCAATCACGTCGCTGACCGGCTCGGAGGCAAACACGCCGTATACCCCCAGGTTCCACAGCCGGGGCAAAAGCAGCATCATGGGCACCACCAGGATCACCTTGCGGAACAGGGAGAAAAACACCGCGTTCCGGGCCCGGCCCAGGGCGACGAAGGTGTTTTGTCCGATCATCTGGAAGCTCATCATCACATAGGCGGCGTAGTAGACCCGCATGGTGGGTACCCCCGCCGCCAGAAGGCCCGGGTCATCGTTGAACAGCAGAATGAATACCCGGGGAAAAGCCAGCAGAAGAACCCACACCAGAATATTATAGCTCAGGCAGGCCGCCGTCAGAAAGCGAATGCTCTCCCGGACCCGGCTGTACTTTCCCGCGCCGTAGTTGTAGCCGATGACCGGCTGGGCCCCCTGAGTCAGGCCCCGGATCGGCTGGAAAACGATCTCCCGGACGGAGACGATGGCGGTCATGGCCGCTACGTACAAGTCCCCATCGCCGGCCTGGGCTCCGTAGGCCTGGAGCTGGGCGTTGCCCAGGGCCTGGACCAGGCTGTTGGTAACGGAAAAGGTGAAGCCCGTCAGGCCCAGTCCGCAGACCCGCTTGAGGATGGGCAGCTCCAGTCCCAGGCTCGCCTTTTCCAGGCGCAATACCGCCTTCCTGCCTGTGAGGAATACCAGCACCCAGACGGCGGAGCAGGTCTGTGCAATCACGGTGGCCAATGCCGCGCCCCGGACGCCCATACGGAGGGTAAAGATGAAGATCGGGTCCAGAATCAGGTTGATCACCGCGCCCAGGAGGGTCGTCATCATGCCCACCTTGCCGAAGCCCTGTGCATTGATGAAGGGATTCATTCCCAGGCCGATCATCACCGGAATGACCCCCACGAGGTAGATCTGCAGGTAGCTGCGGGCATGGGCTACCGTCTCGTCGCTGCCGCCCACCAGGTAGAGGAACGGGGTCTGGAAGAGGTAAAAGCCCGCCGTCAGCGCCGCCCCCAGCAGGAGCAGGAGGGTGAAGCTGACCCCCATAATCCGGGAGGCCCGCTGATCGTTGCCCCGCCCCCGGGCAATGGAGAACAAGGGCGCGCCGCCGGTGCCGCAGAGGTTGGCAAAGGCGGTGATGATATAGGTTGCCGGCATCACCAGCCCGATGCCGGTAAAGGCATCCCGGCCAACGGCGTCGATGTGTCCGATGAAGGCGCGGTCCACCACATTATACAGGACGACCGTCAGCTGGGCTACTGTCAGCGGGACAGCCAGGGACAGGATGTTCTTGGCGATACTGCCTTGTGAAAAATCATTTTTACGCTGCAATACTATATCCACCCTCCCGTTTGTATATTTTAAAGTATTATACTCCCATCCAGCGAAATTGGCAAGGATAATACGATTTCCTGCTAAAAAACTTGAAATATTCTTTTAGCGGCATCACACGCCGCCGCGCCTGCGGCTCTTCCATAAAAGAATGGCATTCTCTCATTGAGAATTTAAAAACAGCAGGAAGAAAAACGCGTCCCGTATGACGCTGTACCCCCTGAAATTTGCCGGAATTCTCGAAAATTTCCCCATTATCCTGAAAAGAAGGTCGTCCCCATCGGGATGCGGACGGCAGGATCCAGCTGGCCGTCTATAAGTATTTGAAGGCCCGCAGCCCGGCGGCCAAGTCCGCCGAGGCCGCGCAGAATACCAACGCCCTGATTATAAATCGGTAAAGATCGGCGGTTAAAATGCGGCGTGGACTGCGTTATCGTCCTTGGCGGGCGTCAGCCCGCCTGAGCCCAAATCCGCAGTCATATTGAGGGACAACCCCTCATAGAGTAGGAGCAGGAAAAAACATCGGGGAGGTATGAAACTATGACAGAGGAATACGCCGCCTCCCGCTATGAGGAGGCGTGCGCCCTGCTGCCCTCGCGGCTGCGGACGGCTGCCCTGGCCCTGCCGCTGCGGCAGAAGGCGGAGATCGAGGAGCTCCGCCTCCGGATCGGGAGACAAGCTTTCCTGACTCTGCCGGACGGCGAGGTCCCCCTCCAGCACACTATGGTCACCCGCAGCGATCTGGAGCAGGTTTTGGACAAGGCGACCGAATACTCCAGGTATACCGCATCAGAAACCATACGACACGGATATGTTACCGCCGCCGGGGGCTTCCGGGTGGGCCTGTGCGGAACCGCGCTGCCCGGCGGGGAGATCAACGAGGGCGTCCGGGATATCTCCTCCCTGGCCATCCGGATTCCTCGGGTGCGGGAGGGGGCGGCCCTGCCCGTCCTGCCGGAGCTGGTGGAGAACGGGAGGCCGGTCAGCGCCCTGCTCCTCTCCCCGCCGGGGGGAGGAAAGACCACCCTGCTGCGGGATCTGGTACGGCTGCTGAGCCAGGGGACGGAATTCTGCCGGCCCTGCCGGGTAGCCCTGGTGGATGAGCGGGGGGAGCTGGCGGCGGTTCACCGGGGGCGGCCCCAGCTGGAGGTGGGCTGTCACACCGACGTGATGGACGGCTGTCCCAAACATCTGGCGGTGCCCATGCTCCTGCGGTCCATGACGCCCCAGGTCATCGCCCTGGATGAGATCACCCTGCCGGTGGACGTGGATGCGGTGTGCGCCGCCGCGGGCTGCGGCGCGGCCCTGCTGGCCACCGTCCACGCCTCCTCCCTGGCGGAGCTGGAAAGCAGGCCGGTAGGGCGGCAGCTGCTGGCCTGCGGCGTGTTTCAGCGGGCGGCGCTGATCGATGGCCGAGGAAAGGACCGGCGAAGCCGGGTGGAGCGGCTGGCATGCGTCTGATCGGTGCGCTGCTGCTGCTGGGCGGCGCGGGGCTGTGGTGCCTGCTGCGGCGGCGGGAGGGCATGCTGCCGGTGCGGGTCGGACGGGCCCTGCTGGAGGACCTGGCGGTATTCAGCTATCAGATCCGGGTCCGCAGGACGCCCCTGCCGGAGCTGCTGGAGGAGGTCCTGGCCCAGGGACTGGGGGCGGAGTATCTTTGGAGGCCGCTGGCGGAGCGTCTGGCGGAGGAGGGCGAGTCCCTGCCTAGGTGCTGGCGCGAAAGCGTCCGGACGCTGCCGGAGCCTCTGGGAAAGCTGCTGCTGCCCCTGGGGCCGCTGCTGCCGGAGGGCGGCGGGCCGCTGGCGAAAGCGGTGGAGGAAACGAGAGAGGAGCTGACCGGATTTTTGCGGGAGGAGACGGCCCGCCAGGCGTCCCAGGGACGGATCAACGCGGCCCTGAGCATGGCGGGCGCGTGCCTGGCAATTCTGGTCTTACTGTAAACGATGGATATTGATCTGATTTTTCGAATTGCGGCCATAGGCATCGTGGTAGCGGTGCTCAACCAGCTGCTGGTCCGCTCGGGCCGGGAGGAGCAGGCGCTGATGACGACCCTGGCGGGGCTGGTGGTGGTGATGATGATGCTGGTACGGGAGATCAGCGACCTGTTCCAGCTCATCAAGACGCTGTTTGGATTTTAATCCATGGAGCTGTTGAAACTGGCGGTCCTGTGCGCCCTGTGCGTCCTGCCGGTAACGCTGCTCCGGCGAAAAACGCCGGAGCAGGCTCTCCTCCTGACCGCCGCCGTCCTGACGGCGGCGCTGGCCCGGTGCCTGGCGGCGGCGGCGCCGCTGATGGAGGAGATCAGTGCGCTGTTTGCGCGCGCCGGCGTGGAGACGGCCCACATCGCCGTTTTACTGCGGGTCACGGCGGCGGCGCTGGTTACCCGGTTCTGCGCCGACCTATGCAGGGACGGGGGGAGCCAGGCGCTGGCCTCGGCGGTGGAAACCGCCGGGGCGGCGGCATCCCTGGTGATTGCGCTGCCGCTTTTGAAGGCAGTGGTTGAGATGCTGCTGGGATTCTTTTGAATCTTCCTTTGCCGCCCTCCGGGCGGCAAAGGGGACATTCTTCTCGAATTAGCCCGGGACCTGCGCGGCCCCGGACTCCGCACCTGCTTTTGCCCCGCGGCAAAAGTAGGCAAAAACGCGCTTAAACCTGCGGTTTAAGAATCCCTTATGATTACGAAGGGTATTTTGCTTTTGCGCTTCCACTGTAGTCTGCCCGGTCTGAAGTAAGCGGCTCCTATAAATCGGGCGAAGCGTCTACCCGATGATGTCGTTGGCAGACCCTACCGTCTCACACGGGGAAGCTCCCGGAAAGCGCCCCGGGAGATTCCGCGTGTATAACGGTAGGCACTGCGATATGCTCGTGGGTAGACGCAGAAGTCCGGCGCGCCAACGAAGGCATCAATAC
>VSNB01000204.1 GCA_009774055.1 Clostridiales bacterium | reverse complement strand
CTAGGACAACGAGGATGTTGACATCATAGGGCTGTTTGGCGTGGGCTTCTACTCCGCCTTCATGGTGGCCGACCGCATTACCGTGGTTACCAAGAAGTACGGCGAGGCCCAGGCTTACCGCTGGGAGAGCGACGGGGCCGATGGCTACACCGTCACCCCCTGCGAGAAGGACGCTGCAGGCACCGACATCATTATGCACGTAAAGGAGGACGGCGAGGAGGAGAAATACTCCGAATTCCTCCAGGAGTACACCCTGCGGGAGCTGGTGCGGAAGTACTCCGACTATATCCGCTGGCCCATCCGCATGGAAGTCACCAAGTCCCGGAAGAAGGAGGACTCCCCCGAGGACAAGCCCGAGTACGAGAGCTACAGGGAGGAGGAAACTCTCAACAGCATGGTCCCCCTGTGGCAGCGGAAGAAGAGCGAGGTTACCAAGGAGGAGTACGACAAGTTCTACCAGGAGAAGTTCAGCGACTTCACCGCCCCCCAGTCCGTGGTAACCGTCTCCGCCGAGGGCCAGGTGTCCTACAAGGCGCTGCTGTATATCCCCTCCCGGCCTCCTTATGACTACTACAGCGCCGACTATGAGCGGGGACTCCAGCTCTACTCCGCCGGGGTCATGATCATGGATAAGTGCCAGGACCTGATCGGGGACCACTTCGGCTTCGTCAAGGGCGTGGTGGATTCCCCGGACCTGAGCCTGAACATCTCCCGGGAGCTGCTTCAACACGACCGGCAGCTGCGCCTCATCGCCAACAACATCGAGAAGAAGGTCAAGGGTGAGCTGGAGCGGATGCTGAAGGACGACCGGGAGGGCTATGAGAAGTTCTTCAAGAATTTCGGCCGCCAGCTGAAGGTTGGGTGCATCAACAACTACGGGGCCAAGAAGGATCTGCTGCAGGACCTGCTGCTGTTCTACTCCTCCACGGAGAAGAAGCTGGTGACGCTGGCCGAGTACGTGGACCGGATGCCGGAAAGTCAGAAGCACATCTACTACGCCACCGGCGAGAACGCCGCCGTCATGGACAATCTGCCCCAGACCGAGCTTCTGCGGGAGCGGAATATGGAGATACTGTACCTCACCGATCAGGCGGATCAGATGCTGGTGGAGATCCTCCGGGAGTACAAGGAGAAGTCCTTCCGCTCCGCCGTGGACGGCGACCTGGACCTGGACGACATGCCGGAGGAGAAGAAAGCGGACGACTACAAGGAGGCCCTGGACTTCATGAAGGAGGCCCTGGGGGAGGGCGTGGACGAGGTCCGCATCTCCCGGAAGCTGAAGACCCATCCGGTGTGCATGACCTCCGGCGAGGGCATGAGCTTCGAGATGGAGCGGTACTTCAACGCCGTCCAGCCGGAGATGGGCATGAAGGCCAAGCGGATCTTGGAGGTCAACGTGGACCATCCCGCCTTCGCCGCTCTGGAGGCCGCGCGGGCCAGCGATCCGGAGAAGGCGAAGAAGTACGTCCAGGTACTGATGAACCAGGCCAAGCTCATCGCCGGACTGCCCATCGACGATCCGTCTGGGTATACGGACCTGTTGTGCAGCCTGTGGAGCTGAATATCTGAATAAGAAGCAAGCCGCCCGGGAGCTGTGCGGCTCCCGGGCGGTTACTCTATTTCTTTTCTACAGGCACCCAGAGTTCGATATACCGTTCATTCCGCTGCTCGCCGCGATACCAGTAAATGACCACAAGCTCCGGACGGTCTGCCAGAATATAATCCGACGATGGAAGCCACTCCGCAGCAATGCGCTGGCGAAGCTCCAGATTCTTTGTGGTGGGATACTCGCACCGCTCGGTCTCAAAGACGGCGTAGGTCCCGGCGGGAATCACGATATCCTCAAACCGGGCGGCTTCCGCGCCCAGCGCAATGTCCTCCGCCATGTGCTCGTGGTACCAGTCCAGCAGCTGATCTGCAATATAAAAGTCATAACCGTCATCTGATACGTTGGTGATCACACAGTAGTTGATCGCTCCGGAATCATCCGCGGACATGCCTTGCAGAAGGAATTGGTTCACACGTGTATGAACGGCAAAATCCTCCATCTGGTTGTCGTACTCTTTTGTGACGTGGGGTACGCCGGTGAACCGCCGTTTATATCCCGTAAGACGCAGTTCCTGCTTTTCCTCGATCCTGTACTCCATGATAGAGCCTCCTTCTAATGATAATTTCAGGGACAGCCGTGAGAAGGAGTTTAGCTTCGCACCCTCCCTGCGCGCCTGGGAGGGCGTGATGCCATGGAAACGGGTAAATGCTCTGGCAAAGCTGTCGGGACTGTCGTAGCCGTATTTCAGGGCTGTGTCGATGACCTTCACATCGCCGGAAGCCAGCTCGCCGCCTGCCAGCGTCAGCCGGCGGTTCCGGATGTATTCTCCCAGCGTATACCCGCAGAGGAGCCCGAACACCCGCTGAAAATGATAGGCGGTGGAATAGCCCTGTCTGGCGATCTCGTCATAATCCAGCTCTTCCGTGATGTGCGCCTCCACGTAATCGATAGCCCGCTGCATCCCCATTACCCAATCCATATCGTCCCTCCTTATCCGGTCTGTCTGCATACAGGATAGCAGATGACCGGCAGCGTTTCCCGACATTTTGTGGGAAGATGTGCAGGATATGAAGCTGAAAAACGGAAGGCAACGCCGCCTGTTTACCGCTCGCAGCGATAATACCTGAAACCGTTTTCTTCTTTTAGGAATCGAAACCCGACCTTTTCCAGAACATGCTGGCTTCGCGTATTCTTGGCAATCACGTCGGCGTTTACTGCCTCTATGCCCAAAGTTTCAAAAGCATATTGCACGGCTAATCGTTCCGCGCAGGTCCCATAGCCGCGGCCTTTGAATGTGTCGTTTTGCATATGGATGCTCAGCGTACACTCTTTGCGTTCAAAGTCTATCTGCTTCAGCTGGATTTCTCCGACCGGCGCGCCGTCCTTCATGATGGCCAGGAGGACGCGGGACGAGTCCTGCTTTGTATCAAAGTATCTGTTTACGGCAGCTTCGTCATATTGATATACTTTGAACAGGGACATATCCGCGTAGATGTCGGGATCGTTTTCCCAGTTCCGGAACAGTTCGTGGCAAAGTTCCCTGGTCATGATGCAAAGTGATATTTCTCCCATGACAGTACCTCCAAATATCTTATCTTGTATCCCGGACCGATTCATGATAGAATAAAAGCTATCACGACCCGGTGGACCGGTAGTGCCGTACCCCCAGCCGCCACAGCAGCCCGCAGGGAATCAGAAATACCAGCGACACGATGGGCAGCAGCCCATACCACGCCGGGCCCCGGCCAAAAAGATATTGCAGCGGCCAGTGTTGGACCAGGGCCAGAGGCACCAGGAAGGTCAAAATTATCAGCACCGGCTTGCCGTAGATGCCGAAGGGGTACTTGCCGTATTCCCGGGGGCCGTCCATGAAGATGTTCAGCGCCTCAATGTGCTCCAGGGTGAAAAAGGTGACGCAGGCATTGACCAGGTACACCCCAAAGAAAACGCCGGCGCCGCAGAGGATCATCAGCGCCAGGACGATGGCTTTGACCGGCGTCCAGACTACCGCGCCGGAGCCGATGGCCCAGACCAGCATCACCGCCGCCTGGAGCACCCGGGCAAACATGGTGGGTTTCATATCCTGACAAAGCACCTGGAAAAGCAGGGGGCGGGGCCGGAGCATGATGCGGTCAAACCGGGCCTCGGAAAGAATGCGTCCGAAGGCATCGATCCCTCTGGCAAAGCACTCCGCCAGGGAGGTGCCCGCTAGGATCACCGCATAGCACAAGCTCAGCTGGGGCAGGGTGTAGCCGCCAACAGAACCGAAACGGTCCAGCAGGAATACTACACTGAGAAACACGTTGGTGGTGATCAGCAGATGTCCCAGGCAGCTGAGGAAGAAGCTGGCCCGGTAGGTCATGGCGGACCGGACGTGGATGGACAGAAATTTCAGATACAGCTTCATCTCTCAGCCCCCCAGTATGACCGCACGGCGCAGGCCGTTTCTTGTGAGCAGGTATCCCGCCAGGATCAACGTCACGATCCAGAATACCTGCAGGCCCATCACGCCGGGAATTTCCGGCAATGTGATATTTCCGTTGAAGATCCGCAGGGGAACGTTCTGCATGGACGCGAAAGGCGTCAGCTCCGCGAACTGCCGGAATCCGTCCGGCAGGAATGGCAGCGGCACAATGGCACCGCCGAGCAGATCTGCGGCGGCTACCGACAGAACCATGATCCCGTTGGGGTCGGTAACGTAAAAAGTCAGGCCGTAGACCAGCAGGTTGTACGCGCATACCACCAGCACCATCAACACCATGGACAGCAGGAACAGGCCGAACGTCTCCGGCGGGATCTGAAGCCGCAGGCCGTAGGGCGCGGGGAGGAGGCTACCCACCAGGAGCACCGGGAACATCCGCAGCGATGCCCGGGCCAGACGGGTCCCGGCTGCTTTGGCCATCCACATACCGTAAAGATCCGTAGGACGCAGCAGCTCATAGGCAACGGTCCCCTCTTTGACCGACCGCAGAATGTCATAGTCCCAATCCCACAGCATAAACAGCGCCAGAAACGCCTGCTGGAGCCAGATGTAGGAGCTGAGGGCCTCCATCCCCATAGGGAAACGCTCCGGATGCTCCAGCCAGAAGGCCCGGTAAAGCAGGACCTCCATACCGCCCCACACCAGCTGGGTGCTCATGCCCGCCAGGGCGGCGGCGCGGTACTGCAAACACGCCATCAGGCGCATTTTGAAGAAAGACCAGTATTTTCCCATACTGCTGCCTCCTCAAATGCCGAAGCGGCAGTACAGGTCCGCCACCGACTCCTCGGTGGACAGGTTTTCCCCGGCCATTGCCCGGATCTGGGCGGTGTCGCCGTCCAGCAGCAGCTGGCCCTTGCCGATGAGCAGGACGCGGCTGCACAGGGCGTCGATGTCCTGCATGTCGTGGGTGGTCAGGAGGACCGTGGTGCCGCAGAGCCGGTTCTGCTCCAGGATGAACTCCCGGACCTTCAGTTTCGATACCGCGTCCAGGCCGATGGTAGGCTCGTCCAGGAACAGGATCTTTGGTCCGTGAAGCAGGGCGGCGGCGATCTCGCACCGCATCCGCTGGCCTAGGGACAGCATCCGGGCCGGGGTCTTCAGCAGGTCCCCCAGGTCCAGCAATGCCGTCAGCCGGGCCAGATTCTCCCGGAAGTCCGCCGCCGGGACCCGGTAGATGTCCCGCAGGAGGTCGAAGGACTCCATGACGGGCACATCCCACCACAGCTGGCTCCGCTGGCCGAACACCACGCCCAGCCGGGCCACATGCCGCTTCCGGTCCTCCCAGGGGACCAGGCCATCCACAGTGCAGGTCCCGCAGTCGGGGCGGAGGATGCCGCTGAGGATTTTGATGGTGGTGCTCTTCCCCGCGCCGTTGGGGCCGATGTAGCCTAAAATCTGACCATCGGGGACGGTGAAGGACATGTCCCGCAGGGCGGGGATGTGGGTGTAGTCGCGGGAGACGAGGCTTTTCAGCGCGTTCCCCAGTCCGGCCTCCCGCCGCCGGACCCGATAGGTTTTCGAGATCCCTTTCATTTCAATCATGGTTTTTGCTCCTTTAGTGAAAGATGGTCCCGGCGCGTTCAGGCAAGAGGATGACGATCAGGCGCGCCATCATAGCCTTAAAAGCAGCCGGGAGACAGTCCTGCCCGCAAGACGCGCGGGAGGTCACGAGCCTTCCCCGCGCGTGACAGGACTGCCCTCTTTCTGGGGG
>VSNB01000203.1 GCA_009774055.1 Clostridiales bacterium | reverse complement strand
GTCAGCAGATAGGCCCGGATGTTATTGATTTTTGTGGTTGTCTGGCTCATGGAGTCGATGATGTACTTGATATGTTCGCTGTCAAGCTGGCGAAAGCGCCGCCTGACAGCATCCACAGGTAAGACTTCACCGCCAATCCGTATGGTGGAGGCCGTGCTGCTCAACACGTCCACAATCAGCTCCAAAAGGCTCTCCACATCGTCGTAGGGAAGCTCCTGCCGTAAATGCTCATATTCGATATTTTCTTTGACTTCCTCTCTCACCTCGCATCGATCAATCCCCATTTGCCGCCCGCTGGGGGCTGGGGGATAGATGGATGGATCAGGCTGGATAAAATCAAGTTGATTTCTTTTAGTTTGATTAGGGTCGGTTTCCTCGACTTCTTGAGGTGGATTTTTGCGGCGTCTTGAGGTCGGAAAATCCGACTTCTGCACGTCGGCAAACTCGACGCCAGGAGGTGGCGCGGGAGGCTCCGGCTTCTTCTCAGGCTGGGGAGGTATCTCCTGTGTGGTGAAACGCTTGACATATATCCGGGTGGGCTTGCCTTGGCCCTGCTTCTTCCGCTCGATCAGGCCGACGCCCTTGCCGGTGTCCAGCTCGGCCAGCAGCCTCATGGCCTTGTCCCGTCCGCAGTTCAGATTGCTACATACCTCGTCTACAGTGTAGTAAATGTAGACGCGCCCGGTATCATCGTACCATTCGTTTTTGATGGACAGACTCATGCGGTCAAGCAGCATCCCATAGAGCAGCTTGGAGTCCGTGGAAAGGTGCTTAAAGCGGGGGTGGGTGATAAGCTGGCAGGGGATGCGGAAGTAGGTAAACTGCATCGCCTCATCGCCGTAAAAATAGCTTGGTAATTTCATATCCGGCATGGCCGTTGCCTCCTTTTGGGCATGAAAAAAACACGATTGTCAAATCGTGTTTTTTTCTGGATGTTCGATTTTGTCACAAAGGAAAGAATTTAGGGTAACTGCACAATAAAATGTTGTTTTCAGTCTTGTCCTTTATCGGTAACGTCCTTATGGATGATAAATCATATTTGACCAAAAACGGATTAAAAATGGATGTTGGCGGTCGAATTGACAAAGAAGATATCATTCACGAACTATTGAAACATATCGAGGTAGTATTTGCCGACCAAAAATACACTCATAAATACTGCAGCCTTACTATTGGCTTAAATCGATATAACAGTAAATTGGCCAAAATTGTTCGTAGTCAAGGTGGAATTAATTCGGATGAAAAGTTTAGGCAAAAGAAAGAATACACCGAAGGCCTTATGAATCTTCTCACTATATATCTTCCAGAAATGCTAAAGGAAGAACCATTTTTCTATAATACCTTTTACCGTTGAAAACAGGGCAGGAAGCATACACGTCTTCCTGTCCTGTTTTCAATTGCTTTTGGTAACGTCTTTACAGTCCCTTAAAGTTATTTGCTCAAAAACTCCGCCGGGTCTATCAGTTCGCCGTCCTTCTCCACGCTGAAATGGAGGTGCGCACCCAATCCGGCCTCGGCAAGGGAGGTGTTCCCCACCGCTCCCAGCACCGCACCGGCGGGAATCTCGTCCCCTGTCAGCACGCTGGTTTCCGGCTGGAGGCTGGCGTAGGTGGTGATATAGCCGTTGCGGTGGTCCACCTGGATGGTGGTGCCCATGCGGCCATCCTCCTCCACGGAGAGGACCACGCCGGCGGAGGCGGACACCACCGCCGTACCGGCCTCAGCCCGGATATCGATGCCGTCATGGGTGCGCCAGTCGCCCAGGGTGGCGTCGTAGGCCAGCTGCTTCACGGAGAAAACTGCCGCCGTCTCCCCGTCCAGGGGCGGCACAATCACCATGGGCTCCACCGCCTGAACCGGGGCGGGCTCCTCCACGGGAGCGTCGTCCTCATTATAGAACACGTCGGCCTCCACCGGCTCTTTGTCCGGTTTCTCCGGCTCCGCTATGGGCCGAACCACGGGTTTTTCCACGGTAATGGGGGTATCCTTGATGACGGGCTTCGCGGGCTCGGGATCCGGGACGGAGACGCTCTGGGCGGGCCCGGGGTCCGCTGCGGCGCTGGGGACGGGGTCATTCTGGGGCTTGGGATCGTCTTTCAGCAGGGCGAAATAGCCAACCACTCCGGCTGCGACCACGCAGACGAGCAGGGCTATGTAGAAGCCCATGCCGCCGAAGATGGAGGCAGCCTGCCGCTTGCCTCTGTTGTCCATAGAAATTCTTCCTTTCATCATCCCGCCGCCCTTGGGGCGGCTGCTGTACTGGAGGACCGAGCCTCCAGTCCCATTGTGCGCCAAGGGCGGGGATTTTATGCAGGGGAAATGGAAAGGTCTTAAATTTTCTTTGCTCCCTCTTGGTTTTCCCGTCAAAACGTGCTATACTAAGCTGGCATATTTTTAAAAGAAAGAAGAGTGTCATGTCCAGACCGCGTCCTGTCCGCCGCCGTCCCCGGCGGCTGCTGAAATTTTTGATTTTCTGCGCCCTGTGCGCCGCATTTGTCTGGTGGAGCAACCATTCGCTGCAGACGGAGCGGTTCACCTTCTCCTCTCCCCGGCTGCCTGCGGGCTTCGACGGCTGCGTCATCGTGCAGCTGTCGGACCTCCATGGGGCCCAGTTCGGTGAGGGCAACCAGGCGCTTCTCGACCAGGTCCGGTCCCACCGGCCCGACTACATTTTCCTGACAGGGGACCTTCAGGACCGCTACCGCCAGACGCCCCGGAGCTATTCCGTGTCCCTGGGCCAGGCCCTGGCGGAGATCGCCCCCACCTACTTCATCACAGGCAACCACGAGTGGGCCTTCCGGGACGTGCGGGAGCTGAAGTGGGACCTGGAGGAGGCCGGCGTGACGGTGCTGTCCAACGAATACGCCACCTTGTCCCGGAATGGGGACAGCATCCTCCTGGCGGGGATCGACGACCCCAACGGATTTGCGGATCAAAAGACGCCGGAGGCGCTGGCGGAGGAGGTCCGCGCGGCATCGCCCGGGGCCTTCTGGCTGCTGCTGGCCCACCGGAACAATTATTTTGAAAGGGAATACAGCCGCCTGGGGGCTGATCTGGTGATTTCTGGCCATGGGCACGGTGGATTGGTCCGCCTGCCTTTTACGGACGGACTGGTCAGCGTGGAGAGGCGTCTTTTTCCTTCCTATACGGCGGGGTTTTACCATGCAAATGGATCGGAGCTTTTTGTTTCCCGGGGGCTGGGGAATTCGGGGCCTACTTTTCGGCTGTTCAACCGGCCGGAGGTTGTGGTACTGACCTTAGAGAGGCAGTGATCTTCGCGCCCTTCGGGTGTGAACGGGAGTAATTTCTCAAATCAGTCCGGGACCTGCGCGCCCCCGGACTCCGCGCCTACTTTTGCTGCGCGGCAACGATTATGCATGACCGCATCGAGCGGTCATGCACGATCCATTCTGCGCGGCCACTCGATGTGGCCGTCGCAGAATCGTTGCTTCTTTTCGCTCGCGCGAAAAGAAGGCCCCCGCCCCGGCGAGGGGCGAAGCTAAAAATAGATTTGAAGTTGGGGCCGCCCCACAGGGGCGGAACGAAACATCCTTCAACAAAGAAAGAAGAAAAAAGCGGAGCGGCCCGCAGGGCCGCAGGTTGCATGCGCCGCCGCGCAGCGGCGGCACGAAGGAATCACAATGAGAGAATTTAACGCCGGAGAATACGATATCGCTGTTATTGGCGCAGGCCACGCCGGAATCGAAGCCGCCCTGGCCGCCGCGCGGCTGGGGCAGAAAACCATCTGTTTTACCATTAATCTGGACGCCGTAGGCAACATGCCCTGCAACCCCGCCATCGGGGGCACGGGAAAGGGCCACCTGGTCCGGGAGCTGGACGCCCTGGGTGGCGAAATGGCCCGGGCCGCCGACGCCTCTTGCATCCAGTACCGCCTCCTCAACCGGGGGAAGGGCCCCGCCGTCCACAGCCTCCGGGCCCAGGCGGACCGCCGCCGCTATCAGGAGGTCATGAAGCGCGCCCTGGAGCGGCAGGAGAACCTGACCCTCCGGCAGGGAGAGGTTACGGAGATCCGCCTGACCGGCGGCGTGGTCAGCCACGTCCTCCTCCACACGGGGGCCGTGTTCGCGGTGAAGGCGGCCATCGTCTGTTCGGGCACCTACCTCAACGGCAGGACCATCGTGGGGGAATGCGTCCGGGAGGGCGGGCCGGACGGCATGTTTGCCGCCGGTCCCCTGACGGACTGCCTGGCCCGGCTGGGGCTCTCCCTCCGGCGGTTCAAGACCGGCACCCCGCCCCGGGTCAACGCCCGCACCGTGGATTTCTCCAAAATGGAGCGGCAGGACGGGGACCGGGAGACGATGCCCTTCTCCTTTGAGACGAAGGAACGCCCGGTGAACCGGGCCGTCTGCTGGCTGACCTACACCAACGCCGAAACCCACCGGATCATCCGGGAAAACCTGGACCGCTCCCCCATGCACAGCGGCGTCATCGAGGGCGTGGGCCCCCGGTACTGCCCGTCTATTGAGACAAAGGTAACCCGCTTCGCGGACAAGCCCCGGCACCAGCTGTTCGTGGAGCCCATGGGCCTGGACACCGAGGAGCTGTACATCCAGGGCTTCTCCTCCGCTCTGCCGGAGGACGTGCAGCTGGAAATGCTCCACACCATCCCCGGCCTGGAGCGGGCGGAAATGATGCGCCCCGCCTACGCCATCGAGTATGACTGCGTGGACCCCCTGGAGCTGAAGCCCACCCTGGAGAGCAAGAAAATCCCCGGCCTCTATGGCGCGGGGCAGTTCTGCGGGTCCTCCGGGTACGAGGAGGCGGCGGTCCAAGGCTTCGCGGCGGGCGTCAACGCCGCCCTGGCGCGGAAGGGAGAGGAACCTCTTATTCTGTCCCGGGGACAGTCCTACATCGGCACGCTGATCGACGACCTGGTCACCAAGGGCACGGACGAGCCTTACCGCATGATGACCAGCCGCAGCGAGTACCGCCTGCTGCTGCGCCAGGACAACGCCGACCGGCGGCTGTGCGCCATCGGCCATCGGATCGGACTGGTGTCCGATGAGCGGCTGGCGCGGGTGGAGGCCAAGTACGAGGCCGTCCGTCGGGAGGTGCGGCGGCTGGCCTCCCACGGCGTGCCGCCCGCCGAACAGCTCAACGAGTTCCTTGCGGAGCGGGGCACCGCGCCTCTGACCGGGGGCACGCCGCTGATCGCCCTGCTGCGGCGGCCCCAGATCCACTATGAGGACCTGCGGCGTTTTGACCCCCTTATGCCGGATCTGCCCGGCGAGGTGACGGAGCAGGTAGAGATTTCCGTGAAGTATGAGGGCTATATCCAGCGCCAGCTGGAGGAGGTGGAGGAGCTGCGCCGGATGGAACGGCGGGCCCTGCCCCCGGACGCGGACTATGCCTCCATCCAGGGCCTGCGGCTGGAGGCCCGGGAGAAGCTGAACGCCGTGCGGCCGCTGAACCTGGGCCAGGCGGCTAGAATTTCCGGCGTCTCCCCGGCAGACATCGCCGCGCTGATGATCTGGCTGGAGAAATAAGAACCTGTATTCATAGGCGGGGAATGCTGGATGGGCAAGGGATTTTACCGCCCCGCAAGGCATAAAATCGCAGGAATATTTGCTGTATTTCAAGATTTTTTAACGCGGCAGGGTGGTAAAGGGCCCGGACAGACAGCGTTCAGCGACTGTGAATACAGGCTCTAAGAGCCTGTTTCATATCTCAACGAGTGCGGATTGGCGAGTGGATTTTTTGTCCAGCGAGGCAAAAAGCCGCAGC
>VSNB01000202.1 GCA_009774055.1 Clostridiales bacterium | reverse complement strand
GCCTGATTCTGCTCATCGTGGTCAACCTGTTTGGTTGTGGAAACGCGATATAAACAATCGACTCGTTCAGCCATTTGTATCCGTCCTCTCATTCTGATTTTCCGATCGTGTGAGAGAATCGGACACCTGTCAATATGAAATTTTCAAGGTGCGTCTGGCTCTTGCCAAGCGAATTATCTCACATCTTGTGCCGGATATCCACTGGTTTTCCCGAACACTCTCATTGGAATTTTTATTGAACTGGGCTAAAAAATGCTATATAATGTAGTTGTCCATTGAAAACTGCTTACAAGGAGTATCTATGAGAAACACTTATACAAATGAAATTGCTGAGTTACATAAATGGGTGGAAAGTACAGATCGTCAGTTGGGAACAGGACTTCCTTTTCTACATACCGAAGCAGAGGTTCAGGCAGTTTGCCAGCGAATTTTCTTCATTGTAAGTGTCATCCGTGAAGAATATCCATTTTATGCTTTGCATTTGCCGACAATTTCGCAGAGATTGTTTTCTGGTAACCGCCTTAGTGGTTTTACACTTAATTCAGCAGTATTTGGCGAACTGTTCATCATTGTGCAGCAACTTTATTCCGAACCTATAAACGCTCAATTTTGGACGAGCATCCATTCAAGAATCAGCAAAATATCTAAGGAACTATTTTGTGATGGCCATTTCGCTTCTGCCGCCGAAAAGGCTATGAAAGAACTTGAAACTCGGTTAAGGGAACTGTTCCGAGAACTTAAACCTGACGCAACTATTCCCGCAAAAATTGGAGATGTAATCGGTGCGCTGCTAAGTGACAATGGTGTTTTTGATTTATGCGATACCTCAACCGTTAGTGGTAAAGATTATCGGCGAGGTATTAAATCTTTGCTTGAGGGGGCATTTGCCGCATATCGGAATCCGGCTGCTCACGCAAATCTGCCTTGCACAAAGCGAGAAGCTGTTGAACAAATTATGCTTGCCAGCCAGCTGATGTATGTTTTGGACAAATAGAGTCAGTCGATTTTAATCCAAATATTTCTTGCTTTCCATTCAGTCCAAAAAGTTTATACAAAAGCATAGTCTGTTTTTTTATCTCCTATGGTCCTCATTTTATAGTGCTTTTTAACGAAAGAATAGGGATAAAGCGCCAAATCCATTGCAAACCCAGGGCTTTCGTTCTGTCAGTATTATAAAAGGCATTCATCGAATATGTAGAAAGCGGCACCGTCCATCAATCTGGACAGCGCCGCTTTCTGCATATATTTTTTATTGTGGTTATCCCTTTTAATCAGCCAGAGGAAAAGCCCGGATTATGGGATATATCAGAGAATATAATTAGGCCATGAACCAAAAATGGAGGGAACGGGTCATGGCAAAGAGCAAGCGGTATCCTCTGGGAACCTTCATGAAAGAGTTTTCCAAGGAAGCAAAATGCCGGGAGTACCTGGCAAATCTGCGGTGGCCGGGCGGGTTTGTCTGCCCTAAATGCGGCTGTCACCACGCTTGCCTGCTATCCAACGGTCGGTATCAATGCGCCGAGTGCCACCACCAGACCTCAGTGACAGCGGGGACGGTGCTCCACAGAACCCATATGCCGCTGACGCAGTGGTTTTTGGCATTCTACTTTGTCAGCCAGGACAAGCGGGGCATTTCCGCCACTGCGCTGATGTCAATGCTGGGAACGACCTATAAAACCGCATGGTATATGCTTACACGTATCCGCGCCGCCATGGGTCAGCGGGACAAAACCCATCGGCTCAATGGGAACATTGAATTTGACGACACCTACTTTGGCGGGCCGACTGTTGGAAAGAAACGGGGTCGGGGTACGGAAAAGGCGAAAGTTTTTGTGGCTGTGTCTCTGGATGAGTGGGGGAATCCCCTCTATGCCAAGATGCGGGTCACGCAGAATATCAAGCGGGCCTCTGTCAAAAAATTTGCCCAAGCTGCGTTTGTCCAGGGCAGTACGATTCACAGTGATGGTTACGGGAGTTATATCCCGGCTCTGGAGGGCTATACCCATGAGCACAAACCCTACGATCCCAATTCAGGCCTGCTCCATTGGCTGCACATCGTGATTAGCAACGCCAAGGCGTTCATCCTGGGTACTTACCATGGCCTGCCCAAGAAGTACCTCCAAGCCTACCTTGACGAATATTGCTTCCGCTTCAGTCGCCGTGACTTTGGCCCCCGCCTTCTGGAGCGCCTGGCCTTAGCTGTTGGTACTTCTGCTCGGCTGAGTTAAAGGGATAACCACATTTTTTATTACCGTTCAAAGCCAGATCGCTTTTTTCCTTTTTCCCGGACTGGTGTCATCTCCATCAGCTGGCGCACCCGTTTCTGCACATGGCGTTCTATCGCTGTCAGCCGTTCCTCCGGGAGATTCAGCTTGGGGTGGCACTGGAACGTGAAGCCGATCAGCCTGCGAAGCTGCTCCCTCTGGAGCGGTCCCATGACCTCCCGGCAGACGCTCTCAAAGCTGACCCCGTAGGCCGTCCCCCTCGTCTTGGCGTAGCTGTCCAGGTCCTTCCAATCCTCCGGCATAGCGAAATTGAACAGCGACAGCCCGTTGTCGAATACTGGAGCCGCACCAATCAAATCCCCGCTGTGGTTGTCCCGCAGGACGCCGAAGTTACCGAAGTGGCGATCCTCATTGTAGATCACCGCATCGAACACCAGCATACTCTTGATCTCCTCATAGGTTTCCGGTCCCAGCTTCTCATAGTATTCCAGGCAGGCTTTCAGCCCGCCCTCCCGGACGATCCTGCCAATAGGGATGTAGGCCGTGTCAATATCTGTGAACAGCTTACAGCGGGAGGCCAGGATACCCTTCCAGTTCTCCAGCTCGTAGCGTACCGCGTGGAGGCCCATGGCCTGTGCGATCTGGCTGGCGTAGAACTCGCTGTACGGCTCATTCCCCGTGTTGGCCGCGCCGGAGGTGCCGCCTTTGTACAAGTAGATGCCATCCCCCTCAATAAAGCGCCAGCCCTTGGGCAGCATCCCGTTGGTGGTCAGTTCCGGTGAGGTGGTAAATGCAGCATCACTCTGCCCGATTCCCGTATAGGCCACCAGGGACAGAATCTCTGAGAATCGATTTTCATACAAGTTGTACTGCGCGAAGGTTCCCGCAAAGCCCTGGGGGACCACCCAGAAGCTGTCGTTCAGGGACAGGCCCTTGCACACATCAATGATCCCTTTGGTATCGTTGACGCTCAGCCCGAAAGTCTTGAGAATTTCTGCAACGTATGCGCGGTTTTTGGGGATCACCCGCCGCTGCAGCCACTTCAGCAGGCCCGCATCGCTTAGCTCCATATCCAGCGGGAACCGGCTGCGTTCTGCCTGGTTGATTTCATGGATTTCGGCTTTCAAGCCCTCGATGCCATGCTCGGACAGGGAGAACGTCAGCAAGTCTGTATCATAGAGTCGAAGAATATATTCCTGCTCCATATTTCGCCCTCCTTGCACTCTTTTCCTTATTATAGCGAATTTTCAGCGGAAAGTAAACGAGGATTTTGCGCTGTGAGCTGTTTTCATTAGGCGGCCCCGCGCCTCGCCGTATCCTGACGGATAAACGAGTCGATCAAGCAGTTTCGGACACGTTGGGCAACTGTGGCATCCGGCTCCTTTGCAAAGCTAAGGCTGACCGAATGACCGGAAATGCGGAGTTCCACCATGTTCTCATCACTGCAGTCCTGTTTTTCTTTTTTTGCACTCATGATGCGGCCTCCATAAAGTAATCACTGCCCTTCACCGCCCGGATAAACCTCGCCACGTCCTCAAGACTGCCGGTGATGGGCATCTCCGGCAGGGCGGCCAGCATATCCTCGAAGTATCGCTTGCCCTGGTTGGCCCGTTCATCCAGAATGGCCACCACGCAGGTGTCCGTCTCGGTGCGGATGGCCCGTCCAAAGCCCTGCTTTAATTTGATCTGCATCTCCGGCACCACCACCGCCCGGATGAACAGCCGGAGAGAGGGGTGGTTCCCCCGCTCTTTCTCCTTCAGAGCGTCCGGGACGGCGAAGGGCAGGCGGGGGATGATCAGCAGGGACACGCAGTCGCCGGGGAAGTCGAAGCCCTCCCAGGCGGCCCCCGCCGCCAGCAGCACACTGCCGGGGCTGGCCTTGAACTGCTCCGTGGTATGGATGGCGCTGCGGCCCATGGTGAACAGAGGGTACCGCAGGCCGTGGTCCGGCAAGCGCTCCTTCACCGCCGACATGGCGGCGTAAGATGTGAACAGCGCCAGAGCGTGGCCCTGGGCCGCGTCCAGCAGGGCGGCGATCTCCTTCGCCAGTTCGACATAGTAGGCCGCGGCCTTCTGCCTGGGCGGGAACTTTGGTAAGTACAGCAGACAGTTCTGCTGGTAGTCGAAGGGCGACCGAGCAACGGACTCCGTCACCCGGCTATCGGTCAGCAGGCCCGTTTCCTCTTTGAAGCGTCGGAAGTCCTCGCCCACGGCCAGCGTGGCGGAGGTGAGGATGGCAGGCCGGTCCTGCCGCCAGAGCGTCTGGCGGAGCTGGGCGGTCAGGTCAGAGATGGTGGCGCACAGCATAGTGCCGCCGCGGGCGTCCTCCTCGGCATAGAAGACCATATCCGGGTGGCCCTGATGGAACAGGGACACCGTGGAGGATACGCTGTCCAGCCGCCTGCGGGTGGCGGGCGTGAGCAGGCCTTGGAGCTGCCGGTCGATCACCGTCAGGCTCCGCTCCGGAGTGACCAGCGACCTTTTGTAATAGTCAAAGGGCTTACCCTCCGGCGGGCGGTTCAGCTTCCGTAGCAGGGACTTGGCGCTATCGCTCAGAACTTCTGCCGCCAGCAGGAAACGTTCGCCCTGCAGGCTGTGGGTGAGAGCACGGATGTCCTCCGCTGCCAGAGTCACTCCGAACATCTGGCGGGCTGTCTCGGGCAGTTTGTGGGCCTCGTCCACAATCAGGGCACAGGCGTCCGGGAGGATGGGCCTGCGTCCGCTGCCCCGGTGGATAGCGTCCGCCAGCAGCAGGTTGTGGTTGCAGATTTGGAAGAGATACCCCCCGGAGTTACAGTCCTCCAAAAAGGCGAGATACTGGCAGGTCTCCCGCTGGCAATCGCAGATCCGGGGGACGCAGACGCGTTCCCGGTCATAGTGACTGAGATGGGCGGCCTCGCTCATGTCAAGCTGTTTCCGCAGGGCGAGCAGGGCCGCACCGGCTCTCCAATTCTTCTTTTGAAGGTTTAACTGCCCCAGCCGCCGTTCCAGCCGCGCATCGCAGACGTAGTGGGATTTCCCCTTGCGAATCACCGCTTGGAGGGGCTTTGCGATCATGCCGTCCTCCAGCAGCAGGCCGGACAGGAGCGGCAGGTATTCACCCTGCACCGCATTCTGGAGCGCGATGCTGGAGGTGGAGACGAGGATGGGCTTCGGCTCCAGTCCGCTGACGGCCCGGAACCGGCTGTATACCGTCCCGGCCACCAGATAGGCGTAGGTCTTGCCGATCCCCGTCCCGGCGTCACACAGAGCGATGCCGCCGTCCAGCATGGCGTCCAGCATCCGGTGGCAGAGCGCCACCTGTTCGGGGCGCTCCGCCATATTCTGGGCGGGGAAAAGGTCTTTGAATATGTGATCTATCTCGTTATGGGCATTCAACCTGTTATCGTTGGTATTCATCCTAATAGTCCCCTTAATGGTTCATTTTCATAGGTACTCATCGTATTTTCAGCTGTCAGCGCCAGTGATAAAATGTAAGAAAACGCCGAGGAAAAAATGTAGATTTATGGCGGAGGAGGCGAAAAA
>VSNB01000201.1 GCA_009774055.1 Clostridiales bacterium | reverse complement strand
TCACTATCCAAGGGCCTCTGAGGTCTTGAAATCTCTCAGTTTTTTCACCAAAAATCTTTTTTGACCTCTTTTTCTGGCACCCCGAACTGGATTCGAACGCCCGACTTGGATCACTTCTTCATAAAATATGCGGAATCTCCGTTTCTCCATCTGCACATACTGGATTTATGGAACCGATCATTCTGCATTCCGACATGAACAATTTCTATGCCAGCGTAGAAATACTTTATGATCCTGCCCTGAAAAACAAACCGGTAGCCGTAGCTGGCGATGAAGAAGCCCGCCATGGCATCGTCCTGGCTAAAAACGATCTTGCCAAGAAATTCGGCATCCGAACTGGGCAAGTGCTCTGGGAGGCCCGTCAGCTGTGTCCGGAGCATGGTCTGCGTTCCCGCCCACTATGACCGGTATCTCCGTTTCTCCGCGCTTGCAAGGGATATTTACATCAGCTATACCGACCAGGTGGAAGCCTTTGGCCTGGACGAGTGCTGGTTGGATGTGACCGGCTCGACCGGCCTGTTTGGAGACGGCATAACGATTGCCAATGACATTCGCGCCCGCATCCGTTGCGAACTTGGTCTGACGGTATCGGTAGGCGTATCCTACAACAAGGTCTTTGCCAAACTGGGTTCCGATATGAAAAAGCCGGATGCCACCTCCGTCATCACACGGGAGAACTTTCGGGAAACGGCCTGGCGGCTGCCGGTCAGCGACCTGCTCTATGTCGGTCCGGCTACCACCCGGAAGCTGACCCAGTTCGGCATCCATACGATTGGCGCGCTGGCTCAGGCGGACACGGACTTCCTCTATTCGCTTCTGGGCAAAAATGGGATCATGCTCCATCGCTTCGCCAACGGTCAGGATCGCTCTGGCGTCCGGCGATACTATACCATACCGCCCATGAAAAACATAGGCAACAGTACGACCGCGCCCCGAGATCTGGTCAGTGAAGATGATGTCAAGATCACGCTGATGGCATTGTGCGAGAGCGTTGCGGCGCGGCTGCGGGAGCAAGGCTGTGTCTGCGGGATCGTGACGGTAGGGATTCGCACCAACGACTTTGTCTCCTTTGACCGTCAAGTCAAGCTGCCTGTTCCCACGGACAGCACTCTGACGGTCTGGGAAGCCGCCTTGGACATTTTTCGCCATAGCCACACTGGCGACCGGCCTGTCCGAAGCCTCTCCGTAAAAGCCAGTGGCCTTTCACCTGCGGATGAAATGACGCAGCTGTCGCTGTTCCCGGAGGAGCGGAAGGCGCAACGCCGGGCGGACATTGACCGGACGCTTGACAGGATACGAGCGAAATACGGCTATTTCAGTATTCGCAGAGCGATCACCCTGATCGATCCTGCCTTGGACCTGGATGCCAGAGGCGATCATATCATTTATCCTGTTGGCTTCCTGGGAACGCTCTGACCGCGCCGCATACTTTTTTGAGGTACCTGCAAACGCTATACCAGAGGTGATAAGAAATGCACTATCCCGATTTGAACAACCTGCTCCGCAGCGAGCCGGAGGCCAAACGCTATTTTGATACGCTTCCCGACTATGCCAGGGAACAGATCCAAACCCGCTCCGGCAGCGTCAACTCCTTTGCCAGCCTGAGGGATTACGCAGAAAACATTCTTCGCGGCGATGATTAACAAGCAAAGCGGAAACCGTTCTAAAGGCGGTTTCCGCTTTGTTTCTTACGAACCTACGATTGTTCCGCCGTCCGGATGAAGCACCTGCCCTGTCATATAGCTGGCGTCATCCGATGCCAGGAATACATAACAGGGCGATACCTCGCAGGGCTGGCCCGCCCGCATCATGGGCACCTGGCTGGTCTTGGCACCAAAGGTTTTTACTTCCTCCGCGGAGAAGGATGCAGGGATCAGCGGCGTCCAGATGGGACCGGGCGCCACGGCGTTGACCCGAATCCCCTTCTCCACCAGCGATAGCGCCAGGGAGCGTGTCAGCGCGACAATCGCGCCCTTGGTGGCACTGTAGTCAATCAGATCCTTGTTTCCCTGGTAGGCCGTCACCGATGTAGTGTTGATGATGCAGCTCCCCCGCTCCATGTGAGGCAGCGCCGCCTTTATCAGATAGAAAAATGAGAACACATTGTTCTGAAAGATAAACGCAAGCTGCTCGTTGGAAATATCCAGGATGCTTCGCCGGATAAACTGCATAGCGTGGTTGTTGACCAGAATGTCCAGCTTCCCAAAACACGCCAGCGTCTTGTCCACACAGTATTTTGCGAAAGCCGGGTCCTTCAGATCGCCCCGCAGCAGCAGACAGCGTCCGCCCATCTGCTGCACACGCTTGGCAGTCTCCTCCGCATCCCGGTCCTCATCGTAGTAAGCGATAGCAACATTTGCACCCTGCTTCACATAATCGTATGCCACCGCCCGTCCGATGCCGCTGTCCCCTCCGGTGACCAGCGCGGTCTTGCCCTCCAGCTTCCGACAGGCTTTCCCGCATTCCGATACCGGCTTCGGTTCCATCACATACTCAAAGCCCGGCTGGCGATCTTGGTGCTGGGGCGGAAATGTAATGGGCATCTCCCGGCAGTCCGTGAGATACCCGTAGCTGCTGTTATGTTCCATGGTATGACACCTCCACCCCCATCATACGGGGATGGAGCGTACCGGTTACCGGTTTTCTGAAGGTTCCACACATTCCAGCGGGGATTTATCCCACCGAAGTCCTTTGCATACCGGCTGACGCATCCCTCCATTTTTAGTTCGGTGCATAAACGCAACCGTACAGACCAGCGTTGGCTCCAGCCATACAGCCTTCTCGTTGCCGTGTCCGGCTGGAGCCGACTGGATAAACGGTGGCTCTATCATTTGCGGCTGCGCTCTGATCGCTGCGAATGTTTCACCGCCGACTCCCAGCGTTACATGACCCTTATACACCAACTTCTGCGCCCTGTACTGCCCCAGAACGATGCTGATCAGATGTTCCCCTTTGTCGATATACCCGCAGACAACAAAATCATCGTCCATCAGATGCTTCATCTTCAGCCAGGCTTTTGTCCGTTTCCCTTGAAAATACAGGCTGTCTTTCCTCTTTGCAACGATCCCCTCCAAGCCCTGCACCTGGGTGAGTTGAAAAAGTTCCATCGCCTGATCTGCGCCATATACGCGGGAAACTGCCAGACGGTCCGAGTCAGTGACAGCCCGCCGCAGATATTCCCGGCGCTCCGCCAGAGGGCACATCGTAAGGTCCCGACCATCATAATAGAGACAGTCAAATGCAATGAAGACTGCGGGATGCTGCTTTGCTTCCAGCTCTATTTTATACTTATCTGACAGCAGGCTCCGATGCTGAATAACAGAAAAATCCGGCTTGCCATCCACGATGCACACCAGTTCCCCGTCCAAAATACATCTTGCGGCTACTTGGCGGTGGATGTTGGAAAGCTCGGGAATCTTCGGCAACATCCGCACATTGCGTTTGTTGCGCAGTTCTGTGCTATTCCCCGGATCGAGGAACGCCACACAGCGTTCCCCATCCCATTTGATCTCATAGAAATATGCTTCATCCGCAAAAAAATCGACGTTCTCAGCAATCAGCATGGGAGAAATCGGGGTGCCAAATAAGTCCCTCACTGCTTTGACACCTTACGCCTGGGCCGCTGCCGCGCACTTGGCGCTCCCTTTGCTTTGGCTTGCTCCAGCATCTGCTGGAGGGCGTCCATCATATTGATGACGCTGACCTGCTGCTCTGTGGGAGTTTGCGTGATTTCTTGATTATTTGCTTTGGCTTGAATAATCTCCCACAGCCGGTCACGGTATTCATCGTGGTATTTCGACGGTTCAAAGGATTCCTTCATCCCGGAAATGAGCGTTTTACCCATAGACAACTCTTGCTTTGAGATTTCCGGCTTGGCTGGTTCCTTCGGCATAGCCTTTACTTCGTCATGGAAGAAAAGAGTTTCCGTCAGAATTCCGGTATCTGTTGGGATCAGGGCCATCAGGTGTTCCGATTGGCCGATCACGCCTTTGGCGATGGCTACCGCGTGTTCCTCCAGCATACAGCGGCGCAGCAGCTCATATGCCTTGTCGCCTCCAGCCTCCGGAACGGTATGGTAGGTTTTGTCAAAGTAAATAGGGCGGATGTCCTGAATATCTGCAAAGTGCAGAATGTGTATCGTCCGCTCCCTTTCTGCCTTTGCCTTTTCAAAATCATCATCAGTGAGCGTGACATACCGTCCCGGCTCGATTTCAAAGCCTTTTATAATCCCGTCTCCCGAAACCTCCTTTCCACAGCTTGCGCAGACCTTTTTATATTTCACCCGTGAGCCGTCCTCCCGGCATAGCTGATGGAAACGGATGTCGTTGTCTTGGGTGGCTGTGTGCAGTGAGATGGGTACGTGCAACAGGCCGAAGGATATGGCGCCTTTCATGGTAGCGGGCATGAGCAGACCTCCCTTTGGCGGTAGTATGCCCGATTTCAGGAAAAATCTTGCTCAATTGTATTGGGGCTGAATCAGATAAATGCAGAACCACCGGTTGCCTCACGGTAACCGCTGATCCATTTATTGGAGCGACTCATTTACTGCTTCAGCATTTCTGCATATTTCGGCTGATCTGCCTCTGACACACCCAACACCGCCATCGCCCGCTCGACAGAAAATCCCATATTTTTAATGAGATTCTGGATTGATTGCAGGGTCCCTTCTGTCATACCTTCTGCTCGTCCTTCTGCTCGTCCTTCTGCTCGTCCTTCTGCTCGTCCCTTCTGAAGGCCGTCCTTCCGGGCATCCTCCGCAACATGGTAGTCATGGATCTCCATGATCTTCTCCTGATCGAATAAGGTCACCATAATCTCTGCCACCTCCTTCTGGCGGGTCGCCAAAAATGGCGCCAACACATTTTCTTCTATGCACCGGCGCATCGTCTCCTCAACGGCTTTCCGACTGCGCCCATGCTTCTTCCGTTCCTCGTCCGATATCTTGCAGAATCGAACATACTGATCAACGATGTCCCCGGTCCCGTTTCCTCGCAACACCTTCACTTCTACGTCCGCAGCTCCCGATCCCTTATACAGCTCCGAAAGCCTCAGCTCATCCGGCACATCAGGGCGGTCACCCGTGTAGACAACGTACAACTCCGGGCGAGGGATCGTGACCGGAGCCGTCCCATACAGGTTCAGCTTGCGTTCCTCGGTATACTCCTTGTAGGTTGCCGCAAGGTAGAGCAACATACGCAGAGCGATATTAACCGAGAATACCGACTGCGCTTCTACGAGCAATATCAAGGTATCCCGCACCTGAAGACCGACATCGTTATACATCCCCGTTGTCAGTACATTCTCCAAAGTCACCAGTTTGCAATCCGCTTCTGTTACAGCGGTATCCTCCGGGTGGAGAGCTAGATAGAGCTTCCTAGCATACTCCGGCTGTTTGAACACATATGTGAAGACGGAATCCTTGACTGTATACCGCATTTCTGACATACCCTCACCTCTAGTTTCTAGTATACCACACTTTTGCTGAATTGCCAACCTAAAAATGACGGGCGGGTGCTCGGAAGATTCTCAAGGGACAGCATCTTCAAGAGTATCTCTCAGAGCATCGGAAAACAGAGAAATCCATGCTGCGTTGCTGTCGCCATCCAGCGAACTCTGCTCAAATGTAACTTCGGCAGCTTCATATATCTTTCGCACTACCGAGGCGGCACCGGAGGTGTTTCCTTCATCCAGCAGTTCCTGCACCAACTCACTGAACATGGCCAAAACATATCTTGTGGGTATCAGAGCCGAGGACTTGAACGGGCTGCGGGTGCGTATCTGACCGCCGCCCCATAAAGAAACGCG
>VSNB01000200.1 GCA_009774055.1 Clostridiales bacterium | reverse complement strand
AACGACCGCATCGAGCGGTCGTGCAGAATTCAATTGTGCATGCCCCCTCGATGGGGGCATTGCACAATCTTACGTACGCGCCGCCGGTCACAGGGACGGCTCCCGTTTCGCGGGGGTTATGCGTAAGCATTGAAATGCTTTTCCTGTGCGGGGAACCGGCTGAAGTAGCCGGCCGGATATACCTGCAGATTCTGTAAAAAACGATTTGCCGCCTGGGCGGCGGCGCTGTTACCGGAAAAATGCAGCAGTGAGGCCGCATTATAGAGGTCGGACGCCCCAAACGTAAACCGGAAATCCGTACCGATCTGACGCCGCTCCCCGTTCTCATCCCGATAGGAGGCCCACATCATGCCGCTTGCAGGGTCTGTTGGATGAAATCCCGGGCTTGTGTAATCGATAACTGTTTCCGTGCCGTCCTGATGACCGATGGTGAGGGATGTCACAAATCCCGTTCGCCCGTCCCCGCCGCCGGATTGGTAGAACCACTGGAAATCTTTCGGCGGCACCTGATCCGGGTCCAGCATAAATTGTTCATCTGCGGAAAATTGATTTGAAAAGGCCGTGTTGAAGTTGTAATACAGATTCAAGCCCTTTTCCTTGTAATCGGGAACGGAAACCCAGTCCTCCCAACCCGCTTCCTGCGCCATGGACGTATACCGCTCCGTAACGGCGCCAATGGCCTCCTCGGTCTTGAAGTAGTAGTCGGAGTTATAATACTTCCAATTTCTCTGCGCTGTAATCTGTCCGCTGACATACTGCCTGCCTTCCTGGTTATTCCGCTGTACAGCCACATCCAAAATCTGCCGCCGAAATTCGCCGTAAATGCTCTCCAGCGCAGCGGGGCCCATCGCCTCATCCCAGAGAGGAAACGGGTATCCGCTTTCCTGCGCCGCATCAGTCACGCGCTGGTATGCGCGCTGAAAAACCTGGGACAGCGCGTCGGCGTCTATCTCCCCATCCAGAAATTGACCGACCGCCGCTTCCGTCTGCTGCTTGCAGTCCTTCCAAACATCGGCCATAGCTGGAGCCCGCTCCAAAGCTGCATCGGTAAAGGCCGGTTTCCAATCCTCCATGCGCTTTTCCCGGCTGGTATCCACTCGAACGAATTCGTCCGTGTCCGCCGGCGAGTCGATGGTCGTCAACTCAGTCGATATGTCCTTGAACTGAAATTTGCCGTATTGGACCCATTTTCCGGCGCAGGTGTTATCTGAAATCCGCTCCATATGGTTTAACCCCCTTTTTATCTGGTTGATATGATCATACCTTGTCGTTCCTTGTTTGTCAATACAAAATTTTGTGATTAGTATAATCACCTGACGGAATGAACAGACCGCCGGCAGTTATCTGCCGGCGGCCTTGCGTGATTTTTATTCCGCTGACAGGAGGTCAGCTCTCACTCTCCAGGAGGTTATCCAGCCAGGAAAACAGATCGTCCGCTGTCTTGAAGGCGCTGATGGGGTCCTTGCTGAAATATGTCCCCCAATCATCGCTGAATTTGCGCTCATCGACCTTCCCGTTAAGCGTCACATGAACCTTTGTAGCATCAAGGTATAAGAATTCGCTGCCTGTCGCCTTGTTCATCTGACCGAGGCTTATCACGCCCAGCTGCCGCATAGTTTCCAGCGCGTCTACCCGCTCCTCCCAGGAAAGGTCGCCGGAATAGTGATCTTTCAGGAAAGCCAGGTTCTCCTCCGTCGGGCCCCAGGAATCGGGGAGGTCCTTGGGGGGCTGCTTCTCCTTCCATGCGTCATAGCTGTACATCAAAGTCAAGTAGGCAGACGGTTTTAATTCATCTATTGTCTGCTTAGCCGTCAAGGAATTTGTTTCAAACCGATCTGTATTCCGAAGGGCGGCGATGTCCAGCTGTTTGCCAAAGGCGCCGCTGCCGGAGCTGGCGCGGCGGGTCTGAGCTGCGGGCTGATAGGCTGGTGTCTGGTTGGAAATTCGCATGGTTTGACCTCTTTTTTTATCTGGTTGATATGCTCATACCCTGTTGCCGCTTATTTGTCAATAATAGCCGGCGTTTCCGTCTGTCCGGATCGCGCTTAATGTACTGCATATATTTTCATTTGTCTGATCGGTCAGAATATTTCTTTCACTAAAGCCGATTTCATTCCCGCTAATCGTTAAGCTTGGTAAAATTATCACATTTTCATCCGATTCGTATAAGAGCTCTCCCCTATTGGTTAGTATTCTGTTAAAGCCCAACATTCCGCTAAAATGCTGCGGTGCTTGTATATAGTATATAGTATCACCGCTAGTGGTAAAGCCATACCCATAGTAACATTCCGTAAGCAATCCACTTTCTAAATCCCAAATAAAATAGCCATCTGTGCTGGGATTGACATGACTTAATACGCCAACTCTGCATGCATCTATAAAACTGACATCATTTACAGATTTTGCTACTACAGGCAATTCTAACACCATATCATCGGCGGAATTGCGCTCTGTGCCGGTATCCGAAATGCCGATTTGAAGGCTTCCGGACGCAAGATCATTGATCACATAGCCATACCTTGTATGATCGGGCGAATACCATACATTAGTTATTTCCGGAATAAAAAGTTCATTATTATCAAAATTCGACATATCTCCTTCATCTAGTTCGGCAAATGTTCCGAGAGATTTCCATCTATTATTCCCCATGTAGGTGACCCTTGCATTGAAATTGTTTCCCGGTTTCATTTTCTCTCCTTCTCCAACGAAGACATCTATATGAAACCCCTTAATTGCTGGACCTATATCCTCGGCTTCACGCAAACCAACATTTTGAATATCAACTGTCCCCTTTCGATTTAAGCTGACTTTTTCCGGTATATAGTAGGGATCAACTGCAATCGTTCTTCCAGCTGTTGGTGTAGTCCCTGTACTTGTTGTAGGTTTGCGATATGCATATACCCCATTATAATAGCTGATATATTTTCCGTCCAGTCCTTTCCCAGAACCCTCCATGCGAACACTATCCAAAAAATCTTTCTTGTACGCATTACCTCCCAGTTCTGGTACAGCTACTTTTGAGCCTTTATAATCCTCCTCAAGAGCAACCCAATAATATGTTATATAAAATGATGATTTATACTGTGCGACTGTCTTTGGAGTGATAGTTGCACTGGTTGTTCTTCCGTCACATTGTGCAGTAACCGTAAACGAAGAAAGCGATCTTGTGTGATATGTTGCTGTTGCTGTTCCTGAACCATCCGTTTTTATTGAAGAAGTAATATACCTTACTTCTGGTGAAATATTCGTACTCCACAAAACCGTTTTTCCACTACACGGCATTCCATTTTCGGACACACGTACTGCTATATTGATTTCATATGTTACAAGTCCGTCCCAAACTACTCCTGATGATAAGAATGGGGTTGAGTCCGGAATACAAATGCTATTAGAAACTATGGCAATGCGAAAGTCCGACACCGGAGAAACAGCATCTGTAATATCGCCATCCCCATCCAATGTGTCATCATCCCCAAAGAGATTGTCAATAAACTCATACCCACCATCCGACTGTCCTTCATTTGGTTCGTCAGTCGCTACCACATTGACCAAACATTTTTTGTCACCATCAAATATTGCCAATGCATTAGTACTTAATGATAGAAGAAATGCTAATGACAAAAACACTGACCCAGTTTGTATAAAGAATCTTTTCATACTATTATCCTTTCTTAAATTATGATACATATTCTGACTAATAGGTTAAGACTTTGTTGATTTTTGTACCTCCCTAAGATATTATATCTAATAACAAACAATTTGTCAACACCAAAATATTTTTAAAAATTTTTTCTTGCATTTTCTAAAAAGATGTGTATAATGTATTTTACAGTATACTGTATTACCGCAGAAAGGAGGGCTCATGAGCGAAAACCGAACCTCTGCGGTCGTGGAGGAAAATTTAAAAAAGGCTCTGGTGGAAATGCTGATGCTGGCCCTGCTCCATGAGCGGGCTTATTACGCGCCGGAGCTGAATCAGGCCCTCGCAGAGCGAAGCGGGGGCGCAGTCAACGTCTCGTTCCCCTACGCGGCCCTGTACCGCATGATCGAACAGGGGTACATCCAGGAAATGCCCAAGCGCAAGGCCCCGGACGGGCGGCGCAGGCAGTATTACGGCATCACCGACACCGGACGGCAGTTTTTCAAGGAGACTTGGAGCGTCTACAAGGCGTTCATCGCCGGCGTGGACCTGCTGGTGGACAGCGTGTGCCCGGAAATGGAAAAGGAGAATCAGTCATGACCCAGACCAATCCCCTGGCAGACGTCTACCTCCAGTCTATCCGACGGCTGCTGGACGCGCCGCCGGAGGACCGGGATCGGCTTATGGGCCGGCTCTCCCGGGCCGTCCGCGCCTATCTGGAGGAAAACCCGGAGGCCGGGGCGGAGGGCCTCGCCGCCGCCTTCGGCTCCCCCGCCGACTGCGCCGCAGAGCTGATGGCGGAGTGCGACCCCGCCCGGACGGCGGCGGCCCGGAGAAAGAAACGGCGGGTGCTGTATGCGGTAATTGCCGTGCTGGTTGCTGCGCTGATTGCAATGACCGCAGTCTTTCTCTATTTTGATGCACACCAAATCAAATATGTCGATATTTATATTACAGAAGATGCGCCCGATACAAGAGGTTTATCATGAAAAAGTTAAGGTGCGTTTTTGCGGTTCTACTTGCCTGCTGGATGTCTGCCGTCTGTCTCTGCACACCCGTTTCGGCGGCAAATTATTCAGAAAGCACACAGACGGTTGTCTATTTTGAGGACGGTTCGTATCTTGTCACAACGATTACAGAAGACACCCAAACAACGATACTCGAGCGGGGCTCCAAAAGTGGAACAAAACATCATGACTATTACAATAGTTCCCGCGAATTGGCGTGGACGTTTCGAGTTCACGGGTCTTTTACCTACGATGGCCGCAGCGCGGAAGCTACTTCTGCGGATTATTCTTATGATGTATATGATTCGGAATGGTCTTTTAATGGAGCCAGTACATCCTATTCTGGTGCGACAGCAACCGCTGTCGGGAGTTTTACACGCGCTATTATCCCCAACTCCGTTACCGTCTCCCTGACCTGCTCCTCCAAGGGCGTACTGTCCTGACCGCCGGTTCCGGCACGAAGGCCGCTGTCTGATTCAGACAGCGGCCTTCGCCTTATAGTTGGTTCTTCCCCCGGGGGATGAACCGCCCCTCGGTTTCCAGCGCCCTGCCGCGGTCCACGGCCAGCTGCCCCCGGAGATACACCCGGGCGATGGAGCCGGCGGTTTCCATGCCCTCGTAGGGGGTATAGTCCACGTTCTGGACCTGGTCCGCCGCCGTGATGACGCCGCTGGCGGCGGGGTCGTAAACGACGATATCGGCGTCGCCGCCCGGGGCGATGACGCCCTTCCGGGGCCAGCAGCCATAGAGCCTGGCGGGATTCTCGCAGAGGACCCGGCACATGTCCGATGCCGTGATCCGCCCCGCCGCCACGCCGCAGGTGTACAGCAGCGTCCCCCGGTGCTCCACCCCTGGCAGGCCGCCGGGAATCTTCGTGAAGTCGTACCGGCCCGCCCGCTTCTGGGCGGTGGTGAAGGAGCAGTGGTCGGTGGCCACGGTGTCGATCTCCCCGTTTCCCAGGGCCTCCCACAGCGCGTCCCGGTCCGCCTTCTTCCGGATGGGCGGGGCGCAGACGAATTTCGCCGCCTGGGCGAAGTCCGGCGCATCGTAGACGCCGTCCTCCAGCAGGAGGTAGTGGGGGCAGGTTTCCACATAGACCGTCTGGCCCCGCCGCCGGGCGGCCCGGACCTCCTCCAGGGCTTCCCGGCAGGTGAGGTGGACGATGACCACCGGCACGTCCGCCAGCTGGGCCAGGCGCAGGAGATGGCCCACCGCCTCCGCCTCCAGGGGCGCGGGCCGGG
>VSNB01000020.1 GCA_009774055.1 Clostridiales bacterium | reverse complement strand
ATGGAGGAGGATTCTCAAGGAACGTAGTTCCTTGAGCGACCTTTTGCTTCTTTTCGCTCGCGCGAAAAGAAGGCCCCGCCGCCGGCGAGGCGGCAAATGTAAAATAAGAAGAGAGCTCGCCGCCGCGCAGCGGCGGGACGAAACATCCTTCAACGAAGAAAGAAGAAAAAGCGGAGCGGCCCGCAGGGCCGCAGATTACATGTAATGCCGCCGCATAGCGGCGGCAGGAACTGCCCGGCAATTGAAAAAGAAGTTTAACCCCGCTAAAAGGAGGATATAATAGATGGCAATCAGAAATATCGTTACCCAAGGGGATGACCGCCTGAGCAAAAA
This sequence comes from Clostridiales bacterium, assembly GCA_009774055.1. Taxonomy (GTDB): domain Bacteria; phylum Bacillota; class Clostridia; order Oscillospirales; family Oscillospiraceae; genus Pelethomonas. Next base: position 20,667 of record VSNB01000020.1, on the reverse strand, counting down.
ATGCCGCCAGGTCACGGATTTCAACAAAAGGCTCCACGACCTGCTGGACGACATGAAGGAAACCTTGGAGGAAGCCCAGGGGGCGGGACTGGCTGCTCCGCAGGTGGGCGTTCTCCGCCGGGCGGTCATCGTCGTGGACGACGATGACAAGATGCTGGAGCTGGTGAATCCGGAAATCCTGGAGCAGTCCGGGGAGCAGACGGGCCCCGAAGGATGCCTCAGCGTCCCGGGAAAGTGGGGCATGGTCACGCGCCCCTCCTGGGTGAAGATCCGGGCCCAGGATCGTTTCGGAAATTGGTTCGAGGCGGAGAGGGAGGAACTGACCGCCCGCTGTTTCTGCCATGAGATCGAGCACTTGGACGGACACCTCTATGTGGAACACATTGACCACTTCCTCTCGGATGAGGAGCTGGAAGCCTACTTTGAGGCGGAGGAAGCCGGAAGGGAGGAGCGGTAATCTATGCGCGTGGTGTTTATGGGAGCCCCGGCTTTCGCGGTGTCCGTCCTGCGGCGGCTGGTGGAGGACCACTGGGAGGTCGCGGCGGTTTATACCCAGCCGGATAAGCCGAAGAATCGCGGGATGAAGCTGACGCCAACACCTGTAAAGGAATATGCCGTTACACAGGATATTCCCGTTTATCAGCCGGCGTCCTGCCGGGATGAGGCGGTTTTGGAGGAGCTGCGGACGATGGAGCCCGATGTGATCGTGGTGGCCGCTTATGGGAAGCTGCTGCCCCAGGCGCTGCTGGATATTCCCAGGACGGCGATCATCAACGTCCACTCCTCGCTGCTGCCCCAGTACCGGGGAGCCGCGCCGATCAACTGGGCGATCCTGAACGGGGATGAGGAAACCGGCGTTACCATTCAGTATATGGCGGCGGAACTGGATGCCGGGGATATTCTGCTGGCAAAGAAGACCACTATTGATCCCCAGGAGGACGCGGGACAGCTCTACGACCGCTTGGCGGAGCTGGGAGGCGAGGCCGCCAGCGAAGCCTTGACCCTGCTGGAGCGGGGGGAGGCCCCCCGGACGCCGCAGGTTTACGGTCCCCAGTATCAATACGCCGCCATGCTTTCCCGGGAAATGTCGCCGCTGGACTGGGAGAAGCCGGCCCGGGTTCTGGCCAATCAGGTCCGGGGGCTGATTCCCTGGCCCTGTGCGGTCACTGATGTGGCGGGGGTGCGCTGGAAGGTGTTCCGAGCCCATGTGGGGGAGAGCGCCGGGAAAGCGCCGGGGACGATCCTTTCCGCGGACAAGGACGGCATCGCCGTGGCCTGCGGGGATGGAAGGGCTTTGGTGATTACCGAGCTTCAGGCCGACGGCGGCAGACGCATGGCCGCTGCCGACTATCTGCGGGGCCGCCCGATCCGGCTGTAGACCTTTGGTTTGTGGAACATAAGGAATGAATTATGCCATTTTATTACGATACTATTTATTGGATTCTCCTGATCCCGGTGCTGATCCTCTCCGTGTACGCCCAGATAAAGGTCAGCTCCAGCTTTGGACGGTACAGCCGGGACCGCAACCACCGGGGTGTCACCGGGGCCCAGGCGGCCTATGAGGTCCTGCGGGTCCACGGCGTTCATGACGTTGCCATCCGGCCCTGCCGGGGGAAGCTGACGGACCATTACGATCCCCGGGACAACACCATCTACCTCTCCGAGCCGGTGTATAACGCCGCCACGGTGGCGGCGGTGGGCGTGGCGGCTCATGAGGCGGGCCATGCGGTACAGTATGCCATGGGATACGGGCCAGTGCGGATTCGTTCCGCCATCATTCCGGTGACCCAGTTCGGTTCTCAGTTTGCCTTTGTCGCGCTGATGCTGGGGATGGTGATGTACTCCCAGCCGCTGTTTCTCATTGGCATTGCGCTTTTCAGCCTGACGACGCTGTTTCAGCTGGTGACTTTGCCGGTGGAGTTTGACGCCTCCGCCCGGGCTCTGGGGACCATTGACGGGACCCAGCTCCTGGATGAGGACGAGCGGAAGGGGGCCAGGAAGGTCCTCACCGCCGCCGCGCTAACCTATGTGGCGGCGCTACTGATGAGTCTGCTGCAGCTGCTGCGGTATCTGCTCATCTTCGCCGGGCGGAACGACAGGGGGCGCCGCTGATGGCCGGGGGCAGGGAGGCGGCTCTGGAGACGCTGACCGCCTGCCGGCGGCTGGACGCCTGGTCGGACAACCATTTGAAAACGGCCTGCCGGGACCTGGACCGGCGGGAGGCGGCGCTGGCGTCCCGGCTGGCATACGGCGTGCTGCAGAACCGTGCGCTGCTGGATTTTTACCTGGACGCCTGCTGTACCCAGGCATTTGACGCGTTGGAGCCCTTTATCCGGGATGTGCTCCGTCTGGGGGCCTACCAGATTCTGTATATGGACCGGGTGCCGGACAGCGCCGCCGTGGACGAGAGCGTGGAGCTGGTGAAGCGGAAGAAGCGGCAGCGGGCCTCCGGCCTGGTCAACGCCGTCCTCCGGCGACTGAGCCGGGAGAAGGAGCGTCTGCCGGAGATTCCCGGCCGGGACCGGGCAGGGTATCTGGCCCTGCGGTACAGCCACCCGGAGTGGCTGGTCCGGCGACTGGTGGAGCTGCTTGGGGACGGGGAGGCGGAGGAGTACCTCAGGCTGGATAACGAGGCGGCGCCCACCGTCATACAGCGCAATCCCCTGCGGTGCGGCGCGGACCAGCTGACCGCGAGCCTGACGGCGGACCAGGCGGCCCTGACGCCTCATTCCTGGCTGCCGGACTGCTGGCTGCTGTCCGGAGGGGGAAGCCTGGAGGCCATGCCCGCCTTTCAGAAGGGCTGGTTCCAGGTCCAGGACGCCGCTGCCAGGGCGGCTGCGCTGGCGGCGGGAGTGAAGCCCGGGGACCGGATGCTGGACGTGTGCGCCGCACCGGGAGGGAAGTCGTTCGCCGCCGCGATGCTCATGGAGGACCGGGGGGAGATCGTTGCCTGTGACATCCACCGCCACAAGCTTGCCCTCATGGAAAACGGGGCGGAGCGGCTGGGACTGGCCTGCATCCGCACGGAGCTGGCGGACGGACGGGAAACCCGGGAGGAGTGGCTGGAAGGCTTTGACGCGGTGCTGTGCGATGTGCCTTGTTCGGGGCTGGGGATCATCCGGAAGAAGCCGGACATCCGCTACAAGGACCCCGCCCAATTGGCGGGCCTGCCTAGGGTGCAGAGCGCCATCCTGGAAAACGCCGCCCGGTATGTGAAGCCCGGCGGGACCCTGCTGTACGCCACCTGTACGATTTTGACGGAGGAGAATCGGGGCGTGACGGACGCTTTTTTGGCTGATCACGCAGCGTTTCACCGGGAGAGCTTTGCTCTGCCGGGATGGGTGGAAGAAAACGACGGAAGCCTGACATTGTGGCCCCAGCGCCACGGGACGGACGGCTTTTACATCTGCAAGATGAGGAAATCATGGGAATAGACATACGGTCCATGACCTTGGAGGAGCTGACGGCGGCTCTGCGGGACATGGGGGAGCCAGCCTTCCGGGGGAAGCAGGTATTTACCTGGCTTCACCGGGGCGTCCGCTCCTTTGATGAAATGAGCGACATATCGAAGCCCCTCCGGGAGAGGCTGGCGAGGACGTACCGGGTGAGCGGTCTGACTGCGGCCCGGAAACAGGTGTCCCGGATGGACGGCACCATCAAGTACCTGTGGGAGCTCCACGATGGCAACTGCATTGAGACGGTGCTCATGCGCTACCGCCACGGCAACACCGTCTGCATTTCCAGCCAGGTGGGATGCCGCATGGGGTGCGCCTTCTGCGCCTCCACCCTGGGGGGCAAGGTCCGGGATCTGTCGCCGGGAGAAATGCTGGAGCAGGTGATCTTCGCCCAGGCGGACGGGGGCGTGCCAGTCTCCAACATCGTCCTCATGGGCATCGGGGAACCTCTGGACAACTTCGACAACGTCCTGCGGTTTCTGGAGTTGGTGAACCACCTGCTGGGGCTGAACATCGGCATGCGGCACATCAGCCTGTCCACCTGCGGCCTGATTCCCGGCATCCGACGCCTGGGGGAGCTGGAGCTGCAGCTGACGCTGTCGGTGTCCCTCCACGCGCCTGACGGGGAAACCCGCAGCCGGATCATGCCGGTGAACCGGGCTTACGGCGTGGACGAGTTGTTTGAGGCATGCCACGGCTATTTCGATAAAACCGGCCGCCGCATCAGCTTTGAGTACGCCATGATCGACGGCGTCAACGATGCGGACTGGCAGGCGGACCTGATCGTAAAAAAGCTCCGGGGCATGCCGGGGCATGTAAATCTGATCCCCCTCAACGATGTGGCCGAGAGCCCGCTGAAGCCCAGCCGCCGGGTGCGGCAGTTTCAGCAGCGGCTGGAACGCCAGGGGGTCACCGCCACCGTGCGGCGCAGCCTGGGCGGCGACATCGACGCCAGCTGCGGCCAGCTGCGGCGGAAGGCCATGGAGCAGGGGAGAGAGGAGCGGGAAAAATGATGAACGTATGGGGCATGACAGACATCGGGCTGGTACGGCGGGAGAACCAGGATGCCTACGCCGTCTATGCCGGAGAGGAAACCGGCTTCACCATATGCGTGGTCTGTGACGGTATGGGCGGACCCGGGGGAGGCCGTCTGGCCAGCCGGCTGGCGGTGGACGCCTTTCTCTCCGCCTGCCGGGGAAACCTCCGGCGGGAGATGGACTGGGAGCAGGTGCGGGAGGTGACGGCTTTCGCTGTGGCGGAGGCCAACGCCGCCGTCTATGAGCGCTCCTGCTCGGAGGAGGGCCTGCGGGGCATGGGCACCACCCTGGTTTCCGCCGTTGTCCGGGAGGGGGAGGCTCTGCTGGACAATGTGGGAGACAGCCGGGCCTATCTGGTCCACAACGGCGGCATTTCCCGGATTACCCGGGACCACTCCGTGGTGGAGCGTTTGGTGGAGCAGGGGAGCATCACCGAGGAGGAAGCCCGCCGGCACCCCAACCGGAACCTCATCACCCGGGCCCTGGGCCCGGACCGGGAGGCAGACAGCGACAGCTACCGGGTTTCCCTGGAGCAGGGGGACTGCCTGCTGCTGTGTACCGACGGCCTCACCGGGACAGTGACGGACCAGGAGCTGGCCGATGAAATCCTCCGGGGCACGGAGGACAACCAGTGCCTGGACCGCCTGCTGGCGCTGGCAAAAAGCCAGGGCGCGCCGGACAATGTGACCGCCGTGCTGCTGCGCCGGCAGTGAAAGAAAGGAACGCTTGACTATGGAACGATACATAGGAAAGATGCTGGATAACCGCTATGAGATCCTGGAGGTCATTGGGACCGGAGGCATGGCGGTGGTGTTCAAGGCCAAGTGCCACAGGCTCAACCGGATGGTGGCCATCAAAATGCTGAAAAAGGATCTCAGTGAGGACGCAGAGTTCCGCCGCCGGTTCCACGACGAGTCCCAGGCCGTTGCCATGCTCAGCCATCCCAACATTATGGCGGTATACGACGTCAGCCGCCGGGGGGACATGGACTATATCGTCATGGAGCTCATCGACGGCATCACACTCAAGCAGTATATGGAGCGGCGGGGGAAGCTCAACTGGCCGGAGGCTCTGCACTTTATCACCCAGATCATGAAGGGCCTCAGTCACGCACACAGCCGGGGCATCGTCCACCGGGACATCAAGCCCCAGAATATTATGGTTCTCCGGGACGGCACGGTGAAGGTGACGGATTTCGGCATTGCCTTTCTTTCCAACGGCTCCAACCCCTCCAATGAGGCCATCGGCTCCGTCCACTATATCTCCCCCGAGCAGGCCAAGGGGGACTACACCGACAACCGCAGCGACATCTACTCTGCCGGCGTGGTGCTCTATGAAATGCTGACCAGCCGCCTGCCCTTTGACGGCGCGGACCCGGTGAGCGTAGCCATTCAGCATTTCAGCGCCGTGCCCCTCAGTCCCCGGGAGATCGACCCGGAGATCCCCGAGGCTCTGGAGCAAATCTGCATGAAGGCCATGGCCCCGGACCGGAACAAGCGGTACTCCACTGCCGACGGGATGCTCGCCGACCTGGAGGCATTCCGAAAGGACCCCAACATCAATTTCGAGTATTCTGCCGAGGAGCTGCGGCGGGAGACGGGACGGACGGACGAGCCCACCCGCTATCTTCCCAACACGGGGGTGACCAGAACGAAACAGAATCATTATACGCCCTCCCGCTATGAGGAGGATGACGAGGACGAGGAGTACGAGCGTCCGAGGAGTAACTGGTGGAAGATCCTGCTGCTGATTCTGATCATTGCCGGCGCGGGATGGTTCGGCGCTACCCGGCTGTACAACAGCATCATGGACAGCTTCCAGCAGGAGGAGATTCCCGAATACATCGTGCCCCTCGTGGTGGGCCATACGGTGGAGGACGTGGAGAAGATGGATACCGTCAAGGGGATTTTTGACATCGTGGAGGCTGGCCACGAGTATAGCACAGAATTCCCGGAAGGCCAGATCATCCGCCAAATGCCCGAGGCGGAGCGGGTGCTGAAGAGCTTCAACGGCGATCTGATCGAGATCAACGTCACCATCAGCAACGGCCCCCGGTCCGGCGCCATGCTGAACGTGGTGGGGGAGGAGGCCCGGACCGCCAAGCTGCGCATCCAGCAGACCAAGGGCCTCAGCGAGCTGCGCCTGAACATCGTGGAGGCCCCGGAGGAGGAGTTCCATGACGAGATTGAGGCCGGCCATGTGATCCGCACCGACCCCGTGGCGGACACCATGCTCCAGGAGGGGGATACCGTGACGCTGGTGGTCAGCAAGGGGCCGGAGCCCAAATATTCCGTCATGGTTTCCTGCGAGGGGCAGACTGTGGAGTGGGTCCAGGAACAGATGACCCTTTTGAATCTGGTGCCGGAGTTTGAGAAGGTGGAGAGTGCCAAGCTTGAGGGCACCGTCCTGACCCAGAGCGAGCCCACCGGGGCGGACGTGCTCCAGGGGAGCACCGTCCATTTCACCTACAGCGACGGGCAGAAGCTGATCCAGTACCCCATCTCCTTCGACGTGCCCTACAGTCCGGACCAGGTGCTGGTGCAGATATTCCTGGACGATACGCCGGTGTTCGACAGTTACGTCTCCGGGGACTACTCCGTTACCGTCGGCCCCCTCCAGATGAACCTGGACGCGACGGCCGGGGACCACCGGCTGCGGATCTATGCCGCCGACCAGCTGTGGAGGGACGAGGTGATTACCTTCAGTGAGTAGGGGCAGAATACGGAAAGCCCTCAGTGGCTTCTACTACGTGGATGTGGACGGGAGGACCATCACCTGCCGCGGACGGGGAAAATTCCGGCAGGAGGGCCGCAGCCCCCTGGTGGGGGACTTGGTGGAGGTACGGGAAACCGGACAGGAGGAGGGCCTGGTCTGGGAGATCGAGCCGCGGCGGAACGCCTTCGACCGCCCGGCGGCAGCCAACGTGGACCAGCTGGTAGTGGTGGCCTCCGCCGCCATTCCAGTGACGGACCCCTTCCTCATTGACCGGGTGGCCGCTATCGCGGCGCTGAAGGACTGCGGCGTGGTGGTCTGCGTCAATAAATGCGATCTGGAGCCCGGGGAGGAGCTGGCGGCGATTTACCGGCAGGCGGGCTTCCCGGTGGTCCGCACCAGCGCGGAAACCGGGGAGGGCGTGGCGGAACTGGCGGAGCTCCTGATGGGCAAGCTTTCTGCCTTTACAGGTAATTCCGGCGTAGGGAAATCCAGCCTGCTCAATGCCATCCAGCCGGATTTTTCCCTCCAGGTGGCGGAGGTGAGCGAGAAGCTGGGCCGTGGCAGGCACACCACCCGCCATGTGGAGCTGTACCGCCTGGACTGCGGGGGAGAGGTGATCGATACCCCGGGGTTCAGCTCCTTTGACGCCGGGGAGCTGGACCTGGAATTGAAGGAACGCCTGCCGGAGTGCTTTGTGGAGTTCCGGCCCTATCTGGCGGACTGCCGCTTCGTGGGGTGCAGCCACACCAAAGAGAAGGGGTGCGCCGTGCGCGAGGCAGTGAAGGACGGGAGGATTCCCGCCAGCCGCCACGGGAGCTATATCCGGCTCTACGGCGAGCTGAAGGACCTGCGGGCCTGGACGGCGTCCCGGCGGTAGGTCCGGTATGCGCCGATCTTTAGAAGCAGTACCAATAGGCGCCGGCACGTATCTTGACGGAAAATGTTTCGTCTGGCTGCGTCAGAAACGCTTGAAATCCGTCAGGATTCCTGCGAGTTTCTTCCTTGCCAGACAAAAAATTTTTCTCGCCAATCTGCATACCGTCACCTATTGGTACAGCTTCTTAGAATCCATCGGGAGAACTCCGCCGGCATCGCCAGCGGAGTTCTCTGTTTCCACTGTGGGAAAAATTGGAAGGCCCATAATAGAGCTTTTTCGGCGAAATAGACAAGAGCCTTTTTTTGACATCTAGACCACCAGTTTTGCGCCACTTGCAGATTTTCTTCCAAAAAATGGATCCGGAGACGACCGGAAAATAATTCCAGGAATTTTAAAGCGCAAAAAGTCTTAATTTTTTCGTTAATCTGCTGATTCTTTTGAAATTGTCTTCCGTAATGTAGGGAGTGTGCTATAATAAATGTGGGTCCATGTGGATACCCGTTTTGCAGCGGATTACCCGAAAGGCTCCAGAGTTCTGACGGCTGGTCCGCAGATGAGCAAAGGGAAGGGAGGAAGTCTATGACAGATGCCGGTCCGCCCAGAGCGTGACCTGCCGCCAACTGCACCGGAGGCGGCAGGGACAGGAAACGGTGCGCTTGGCAAACCGTCGGAAACGGCGGGACGCAAAGCTACGGAACTACGGCCCCGGGGGGAAGATTCGGCCGCCCGGGAGCTATGTCCGCCGGGCCGCAAACTTCGCAAACTACTGGAAACGGTAGGGCGCAAAGCTAGGGGGCTAAGTGCCGCGAGGCATATGTCAGCCCAGCCGCCGGATACCTTTGCATCCGAATGAACGGCAAAGAAAGGAAGTAGTTATGAACAACAAGAACGAATCCCGCAGGCGGATGCCTGCAAAGCTTCTGGCCTTCTTCATGTGCGCCTGCCTGCTCAGCCAGACCGCGCTGGCCGCTGTGACGGTGGAGTCCAAGCTGGTCTGCGGCAAGGATGCTCATACCCACGCCGACAGCTGCTATGGGCGGGGCGAGCAGACCTGCGCACTGGAAGAGGCCGAGAGTCATACCCATGATACCTCCTGCTATACAGAAGGCGAAGCGGCGCTTTCCTGCGGACAGACGGAAACCGAGGGCCATACCCACGGCGATGGCTGCTATGACGCAGACGGCAACATGACCTGCACTCTGGTTGAGTCCGAAGGGCACGCCCATGGCGATTCCTGCTACATGGCAGGCGAGCCTGTGCTTTCCTGCGGGCAGGAGGTGTCCGAGGGTCATACCCACGATGACAGCTGCTTTGCCAAGAGTACGATGCCTACTTGCGGGCTGGAAGAGCATGCTCACACGGCTGCGTGCTACAGCGCGGAGAATCTGGCCCAGGATCTGTATGACGCGCTTCAGAACGGCACGGATAAAGACGTAGAACTGGTTTTGAATGGCGTTATTTTCGATCTGGGCAGCTACGAAGGAGGAAATATCCGTGTAGAAGAAGGTGGTCAGACTCTGACCATCAAGGACGGCGACGTGGCTGGCGGAACGATCAGTGGTACTGGCGGCAAGCGCGTTATCACCATTCTGAATGGCGGCAGCGTAACACTGACCGGCAGTACTGTGATCACCGGTGGCGGCGCCTCCGGCGGAGCCGGCGTATTTGTTGGAACCGGCTCCACCTTTAACATGGAGGGCGGCGAGATTTCAGGGAACAGTACCACTGGCAGCAATCAGGGCGGCGGCGTTCTGGTGGAGGGTACCTTCAACATGAGTGGCGGTACCATTAAGGACAATGCCTCCGCCTCCAACGGCGGCGGCGTTGCGGTGAACAACGGCACCTTCAACATGACCGGCGGTACCATCACCGGCAACGAGGCCAGCTTGGATAAAGGTAGCTTCGATACGACTGGCACTCCCAACGGTCAGGGCGGCGGCGTTTATGTGTTCGGTGACAAGGGTCACTTCAACATGAGCGGCGGCACGATCTCCCAGAATGAAGCCGGTGAGGGCGGCGGTGTCTTCATCGACTATGGCAAGGGCAACTCCGACCGTTACCAGAAGGCGGACTTCACCATGAACGGCGGCACTATTGACGGAAACATCGCGCATCATGGCGAGGGCGGCGGTATCTATATCAAGGGTACCGGCACCATCACCAAGGGCAACATCACCAACAACGAAACCAGGACCACCAGTGATCTTGGCGGCGGCGGCATCTACATTGAGGCCGATGGTGAGCTGACCCTCAAGAATGCTGTGATTACCAACAATGTGGCCAATGGCCTGGGCGGCGGCATTGCTGCCTGTGTCCATGGCAAGACCGTCATCTATATGCAAAACGGCGCGCTGGTTACCGGGAACACGGCCGAAGGCAATGCCAACTCCCAGGGCTACAAGGGTACTGGCAGCAGCGCTACCGATGGTTACGAGCTGTGGAAGGACAACGAAGGCTTCAAACAGGATGCCCAGGATATTTTTACCGCCAGCTCTGCTGCGGATGAAAATAATCAGGGAAGACCCGGCGTGTTCATCTGCAACGAGATGCTCGATGGCGGCAAGGCCAACTGGAAGGGTACCGCTTACGTGTTCGAGTACGATGAGAACGGCCAGTTGATTCCGGACGAGAACGGCGGCTACAAGTACAAGGAAGTCGGCGTTGAGACGGATGAAGAGGGCAAGATTCACATCTACAGCGACCGGCTCCTTGGCGTGACGTCCCACCCGGATGAGGCTACCATTGAGTTTGCGAAGCAGGCCGCCCAGGACGCCGCTGGCAATCGCGTGCTCATCAGCGGCAATAAGTCCGCGACCCATGGCGGCGGCATCGGCAACAATGGCGTTCTGACCATCGGTGAGAAGGACGAGGTTGTCTACGATACCGAGACTGAGCTGGAAGCCGAAAAGACCCTTGAGAAGGTGGAGGCTCCGGATAACGCTGAGACTCTGGACACCGATGGCGAAGAGGAGCCCAAGCGTGATCTGCAGGATGATGAGTTTACCTTCGTTGTAACGGATGAGGAGGGCAATGAGGTCACTACCGGCAAGAACGCAGCCGATGGCAGCGTGAACCTGGCGTTCCCCGACGGCTACTTTACGGAAGCAGGGGAGTACACCTTCACGGTGAAAGAGCGCATCCCGGTGGAAGGCGATCCGGACTATGATCCTACGGTCATTTATGACCAGAAGGAGTACAAGGTCACAATTACGATCGTTGTGGATGAGAGTCAGAGCCAGGAGTATGAGATCGGCAAGGATATCGTTAAGGTTGTGACGCTCAAGGTCGAATCCACGACCATCGAGCTTGTTGGTGAGGAAGGGAATACTCCTGTTGATGGCATTTCCTTCAATAACAAGTATGAGGAGCCCGAAGAGCCTGAGGAGCCCGAGGAGCCTGAGGAGCCCGAGGAGCCCGAGGAGCCTAAGGAGCCTGAGGAGCCCGAAGATCCCGTCTTCCCGCCTCCTCCCCCCGAGGAGACTACGACCACCGAGGAGTCCAACGATCCTCCCGAGCCCATTGATCCTCCCGAGCCCACCGAGGACATTCCCGAGCCGGAAGTGCCCCTGGCGGATCCGGAGGTCCCCGAGGTTCCCCAGGTGGAGACTCCTGAGGAGCTGGTGGAGATTCCCGAGGATATCGTTCCTCTGGCGAATGTCCCCAAGACCGGCGATATTTCTTCCCTGTGGTACGTGATGGGCCTGCTGGCCGCCTGCGGCCTGGCGATCCTCCGCGTATTCAAGGGTAAGGAAGAGGATACGGCCGAGTAAACCCGACTCAGCATAAGGAAGCCGGGGCCCCTTTGGGGCTCCGGCTTCTGTTTACGCTGCTGCGGCAGCAGAAAGGAGCGGCTTTTCGTGAGGAAAAAGCTGTATAGAACGCTGACGGCGCTGCTTTTTGCGGCGCTCGTGGTGTGCGCCGTGGTCATTATCCGGAATACCCTGGACAGCCGCGCGGGCGAACAGTCCTATGAAATGGCGGCGCAGGTGGCGGGGCTGGCTTCTCCGCCGGCGTCCCGGCCGTCCGGCAGTACGGGCGGAGCCGGGGGCGCGGAGGAGTCCAACGGACCGGCGGAGACGGAGGAGGACCATCTTGCCGCCCTGGCGGGCGTGAATCTGGCGGCCCTGCGGGAGGTGAATCCCGAGGTGGTTGGCTGGCTGGACATCCCGGGGACGAATATCTCCTATCCGCTGCTCCAGGGGGAGAACAACGACTACTATTTAAAGCACACCTGGGAGGGGGAGAGCAGCTCCGCCGGGTCTATCTTCATGGAGTGCACCAACCCTCCGGATTTCAGCAATTTCAATACCATCCTCTACGGTCATAAACTGCGCAGCGGCGCCATGTTCGCCGGATTGCGGCGGTACGAGGAGGAGGGGTACTGGAAGGAGCATCCCAGCGTCTATGTGGTGGATGACGGCGGCCTTCGCCGTTATGACGTTTTTGCGGCCCACGCTGTGGGGGTCCAGGAGATCGTGTACCGCCTGGATCTGGGAACGCCGGAGCGGCAGGAGGAGTTCATCGCTTTCTGCCTGGACCGCTCGGTCATTGACACCGGCGTAACGCCGGAGGCGGGGGACAAGATATTGACCCTCTCCACCTGTACCGGAAACGGCTATTCCAAACGCTGGGTGGTCCAGGCCGTCCTGCGGGAGGACGCGCCCCTGCCATAAGCGAAGATAAATCCCGGAGGTAAAGAGCCTCCGGGATTTCGCATTGTCACCCGCCTGTATATAATGGTAGTAGACCAAGGGATAGGGGGGAGAGAGAATGAGAAACTGCCGCGGGCTGGGGCTGTGCGCCCTGGCGCTGGGAGCGGGGATTTTGATCGCGGTGATCTTCCCCACAGGGTTCCTCCTGTTCCTTGTGGCATTTTTGCTGATCGCCTGCGGCTTAGGCTGTATGCGCAGGTAGATGGAAGGAGGCAGCTATGAAGATCGTTGTCATCAAGTCCCCCAGGTTTTTGAACGGCATCCTGAAGCGGATTTTCAAAATGAAGGAATAAACGGGGGCGTCCTCCGCATATATTGGACCAACAAAGGCCGCCATACGCTGAAGGAGGACGCCGAATATGGAACTGAAACTGCAAAAGGCCCAGCATGAATACTACGAGAAGCTCCGCTTCGCACCTTTTCCCTGCGAGACGATGCGGGAGAACATCGTGCCGGACAGCTGCGGCGACATCGCCCGGATCGTGGATACTACGGGGGTGGTCTGCCTCACCGGACGGGAGTTGACGGGGGACGGACGCTTCTGCGCCAGCGGCAGCGTGGAGGCGTCGGTGCTGTACATACCGGAGAAGGAAGAGGGGCTGCGTTCCCTGCACTTCCAGATCCCCTTCCAGTGCTACGGGGAAGGGCAGGGGGATTCCTCCTGCGAGAACCTGGACATCCGGGGGGAGCTGCGGAGCATCGATACACGGGTGCTGAATCCCCGAAAGGTGCTGACCCGGGCCAACCTGGTGCTGTATCCCACCCTGTGCCGGCCCGTGTCCCTGTCTGTCTGTACAGGACTTGCCGGAGAGGATGGGGGAAGCATCCAGCTGCTGCGGGAGCAGAAACAGACCCGTGTGACGGCAGGGGTGCGGGAGAAGGAATTCACCTTCACCGAGGAGCTGCCCCTGTCCCCGGGCCGGGGTGGGGCGGAGGAAATTCTGTCCACCCGGGTGGACGTCCGGGGCGCGGACAGCAAGCTCATCGGCAGCAAGCTGGTGGTCAAGGGCTTCCTCTCCGTTTCGGTGCTGTACCGGGAGACTGGAGGACGGCTGGGGATACTGCAGCAGGAGCTGCCCTTCTCCCAGATTCTGGAGGGGAACGGCTTCGATGAGGACTGCGAGAGCGAGGCGGCCTACCGGCTGGTGAGCCTGGACTGCCGGGTGGGCAGCGAGAGCGCACCGGACGACGCCTGCACCCTGACGCTGTCGGTATCCCTGTGTACCCGGGTTACGGTGTGGAAGCGGCTGGAAATCGATTTCATCGCCGATCTCTACAGCACCGCCGCCAACGCCGTATGCCAGACAGAGGAGCTGGAGGTCAGCGAGGACAGCCAGCAGAGCGTCCGGCGGCAGAACGTCCGGGAGCTGCTGGAAACCGGCTCCGCCGTCCGCTCGGTGGTGGATACGGACATCAGCTGCGGCGGAGCCCAGCTGGAGGGCGGGGAGTGGAAGATCCCCGTCTGGGCCCGATGCCTGTATGTAGACGAGGGCGACCAGCTGGGCAGCGTCCACCGGGAGTTTACCGCCGTCATTCCCGCCGAACTGGAGGGCGGCGGCATGGACTGCGAGGGCGAGGCCGCCTGCCGGGGGGACGTGATCGCCAACATCACCCCGGAGGGCATCGAGTTGCGCTTCCCGGTGGAGTGCGCGGTAACCGCTTCCCGCCGCCGGAGGTGCCTGTGCGTGGCCGGCGGAGAGCTGGAGGAGGAGAACCAGGACCGGGAACCCGCGCCGTCTTTGATTTTGCGGAAAATGGGGGAGAAGGAGCGGCTGTGGGACGTGGCGAAGCAGTACCGGGCTACCCGGGAGGGCATTCTGTCGGTGAACGAGCTGGCAGACGAGAGCCAGATCACCCCGGACCGCCTGCTGCTGATCCCCAGGGCGAGATAGAGAGCGAACCGGCCGGAGGCATATGCCTCCGGCCGGTTTGTGCCTTATCTGTTTTTCCTGCCTCCTGGAGAGGGGGCCGCATCGGGAAAGTATTTGTCCGCGAAGGGAACGGCGGGGACCTGAAAGGTCCGGCCCTGCAGGTACTGGAGCATCCCGGCGTCCGTGGGGAAGTCGAAACGCAGGTAATAGCTGCAGAGGGCCTGGCGCGTCTCGCCATAGCGGCGGTTCACATCGCCCCTGCCGTACTTGCCGTCCCCCAGGAGGGGGTGGCCGGCGTCTGCGAAGGAGGCTCGGATCTGATGGGTGCGGCCCGTCAAGAGCTCCGCCTCCACGAGGCTCAGCTCCCCTCGGGTCTGGAGGGTGCGGTAGAGTGTGACGGCGGATTTCCCATTGGGGACGGGGCGGCGGTAGACGGAAACCAGCTTTTTGCCCTCGTCCTTCAAAAGGAAGCGTTCGAGCTTCCCCTGGGGCGGGTCCATCCGGCCCAGGGCGATGCAGAGATATTTCTTGGTGATTTCGCGGTCCCGGATCTTGGCAGTGAGGATGCGCAGGGCCTCCGCGTTCTTGGCGGCGATGACGATGCCTCCGGTGTTGCGGTCAATGCGGTTGCACAGGGCCGGGGCGAAGGCGTTTTCCCATTTGGGATTCCATTCCCGCTTCTGGTAGAGGTAGGCCTGGATATGGTTGATGAGGGTATTGACCTTCTCCGTCTCATCGGCGTGGACCACCATGCCGGGACGCTTGTCCGCCAACAGGAGGTTTTCGTCCTCGTAGAGGATGTTCAATTTCGGCTGGAACAGGGTCAGGAACAGATTGTCCTCCCGGGGCTGTTCAAAAAATTCATCATTGATGTACAGCTGGAGCACGTCCCCCTCCGCCAGTCGCTGGTCCCGCTGGCAGCGTGCGCCGTTGCACTTCACCCGCTTGATGCGGATATACTTCTGCAGCAGTGCCGGAGGCAGCAGAGGCATGGCCTTGGACAGGAAGCGGTCCAGCCGCTGGCCGGCGTCGTTTTTCCCGATGGTGAACTCCCGCATACAGGTTCCTCCCCGCGCTTATTTGGGTCTGCCGACACAGCAGGCGTATACGGCGAATTCCGCCTCCTTGCTGTCCGTCGGCTCCGAGGACAGGCCCAGCAGCTCGTCCATGGCCTCCTGGTCGTAGGCCGCCAGGGCGCAGCAGCCCAGCTTCAGCTCCTCGCAGGCCAGGTACACGTTTTCGCAGGAGTGTCCTGCGTCCAGAAGGATGTCCTTGTGGGCGTGGTCATCGTACCGCCACTCGCTGCGGTAGGGCACCGCCGTCCACACCAGGCACACCGGCGCGTTCCCGGCGAATTCCTGGCCCGCCAGGGCGTAGGTCAGCTGATCCGCCTGCTGTCCCCGGCAGCCCAGCCGCTCCAGCTGGCCCTCCACCGCCAGGTAGTGGTACACGCCCGGCTGCAGGCCCTCCACCCGGTTGACGAAGGCGTACAGCTCCAGTGGGTGCCGCGCGCCGCCGGAGGGGGTGGTGCGCAGGGTGCGGTATTCCGTGATCTGCTTGACTCCCTGGGCCGCCCACAGCAGGAAGGACAGCTCTTCCAGCGTCAAGGGACTTTCCGAATAGGCCCGCCGGCTGCATCGGTTTTCCAGCAGAACACCGAAGGGCGTCGCGTCCCGCTCCGGCAGAGGGATGATTTCTCCGTTCCGGCGGAGAGACACCGGGGGCATGGGCAGACGTTCCTGCTGGTCGGTAGGGTGTACGTCCGCCTCGTCTATCGCACGATAGCCCTTCAAAAATTCCCGCAGGGCGACGGTATTCTTATGCCGCATGTTTTTCCTCCTTAAACGTTTCTGATGTAAATCTAACAGGGGTTTTGCCGGCCCCACGGCATGGGGAGGCGCGCCAGCTCCCGAAAGCCCAGGCTGCGGTAAAAGGCGTTGGTTTGGTTGTAAGACGCATAACGGCCCTCTTGGACAGTTTTTACCTGGAGAAAGGCGTATCACTTCTCTCTGGCGTACTGGTGGAACGCGGCGAATAGAGCCCGTCCGATTCCCTGACGGTGATATGCCGGCAGTACGCCCATGGCGGCCAGTTCCGCCGTATAGGGACTGGTTTCCCTCAAGGCCAGAACTCCCCGGACCGTGCCATTCTCCAGGTCTGCCCAAAAGGGCTGGGCGCGGCTGTCCCGGATGGATGCCTCCCGGCTTTCCGGGATGCCGAACCAGTCCGGCAGGGCCTCCAGCACCTCCCTGGCAATAGCTGCCCGGGCGTCTGACGCGTCGATCTCCTGGACCATGGGGTTCATCTCCTTTCGCTGTGCGGGTGGAATATGTCCAGTATACTTTATTACACGGAAAATGTCTACCCAATCCGTAAAATTACGGCCCGGCCCCCGCAGGATATTCCTGCGGGGGCCGGGGTAGACTGTCAAAAAGCCCTCCGCAGGAGTTTTCGCCGAAGGCGAAAATAAATTTTAATCACTTTTTCGGCGGCGTGTACGTCGAAAAAGTACTTTGCGGGCCGAACTAGGCCCGGTCCCCGTCAGTCTGTCGAAAGAAACCGCCCCAAAAGCTTTCCGCCCGGACGAAAGCGCGGCGGGACTGAAAAATCTGCGACGCGTCCCTGGTATATTTTTTCCTTTCCGGGAAACAATGGAAGCAATCCCATAAAAAAGGAAAAGAGAGGAGTGCCGCCCCATGGTGAAAGGGACCTCACGCCGCGTAATCGTAGTCGACTCCCCGGACCCGAAGCTCTTTGAACAGGCCATCTTTATTGTAAAAAACGACGCCTTCTCCCAGGAGGGCGTCACCTCCCAGCAGGTTCTGGGCGAGGCATGCCGCATCGCCCGCAGTTGCGCCGCCCCCCAGACCGTCAAGCCGCCCTTCTGGCGGCGCGTTCCCCTCTGGTGCTGGGCGGCTGCCGGGACCGCCGCCGCGGCAGGACTTCTGCTGTGGCTTCTCTAGCGGGAAAAATCGCCTCCGAAGCGAACTCGTTCGCTTCGGAGGCGATTTTATATGGAGCAGGATCAGTTACCTGCCGGATTTCCTCTCCGTCAGCATCCGGATCGCCAGCAGTACGCCGATGGTCAGCGCCGCGCCCAGAACCAGGCAGATGACCGCATTCTGGATAAATCCGGCGAAAAGGAAGCACACGAAGCTCACGCCCGCCACCGTAATGGCGTAGGGAAGCTGGGTGGACACATGGGTCACGTGGTCGCACTGGGCTCCGGCGGAGGCCATGATGGTGGTGTCGGAGATAGGGGAGCAATGGTCGCCGCAGACGGCTCCCGCCAGGCAGGCGGAAATGCCGATGGTCAGCAGGGGGCTGCTGGGCTCAAACACCGCCACCACGATGGGGATGAGGATGCCGAAGGTGCCCCAGCTGGTGCCGGAGGCGAAGGCCAGCAGGCAGGCCACCAGGAAGATCACGGCGGGCAGCATGGCGTACAGGAAGCTGGACGCGCCCCGCATGACGCCCTCCACAAATATGTCCGCGCCCAGGGCGCTGGTCATGCTCTTGAGGCTGACGGCCAGGGTCAGGATGGTGATGGGGGGCACCATGGCAATGAAGCCCTTGGGCACGCAGGCCATGGCCTCTTTAAAGGTCAGCACCCGCCGGGCCACCAGGTAGATGACAATGAGCACCAGGGAGACCAGACCGCCCCAGGGCAGGCCGATAAAGGCGTCGGTGTTGCCGAAGGCCCCGATGAAGTCGCCGGCGCAGTCCGTGCCGCCCCAGGCGTCCACGCCGAAGAAGCCGCCCACGTAGATCATGCCCACAGTGCAGAGCACGAAGAGGATCACCACCGGAATGAGCAGGTCCATAACCCTGCCCTTGGGGCTGCCCTCGCTGGTTTCGCTGTTCTCCAGGGCGCCCAGCTGGCCCTTCAGCTGGGCGTTCATCTCGTGGAGCTTCATGGGGCCGTAGTCGAACTTCATCACAGCCAGGCCGATGATGAATACGAAGGTCAGCAGGGAGTAGAAGTTGTAGGGGATGGCCCGGATAAACAGCTCGATGCCGCTGACGCCGGTGTCCAGGTCGGCGGCCACGCCGGAGACGGCGGCGGCCCAGGAGGACACGGGGGCGATCATGCACACGGGAGCGGCGGTGGCGTCGATGAGGTAGGCCAGCTTGGGCCGGGATATCCTGTGCCCATCGGTGACGGGGCGCATGACGGAGCCCACGGTGAGGCAGTTGAAGTAGTCGTCAATAAAGATCAGTACGCCCAACGCGAAGGTAGCCAGCATGGCCCCCACCCGGGTTCGGATGTTCTTCTCCGCCCAGCGGCCGAAGGCGGCGGAGCCGCCGGAGGCGTTGACCAGGGCCACGATGATGCCCAGTAGCACCAGGAATAAAAAGATGCCGGCGTTGCCCTCGATGGCGGACACCAGTCCGTCGTTGACGATGGTGTCCAGGGTAGCCACCGGGGCGAAATTGCACTGGAACAGCGCTCCCACCAGAATGCCGATGAAGAGGGAGGAGTACGCCTCCTTGGTGATAAGGGCCAGGACAATGGCGACGATGGGGGGCACCAGGGCCCAGAAGGTGGCGTGCAGGCTGGAGACGGCGGCGGTTTCGCCGTCGGAGGCGAAGGCGGCGGCCGCCAGCGCCAGGCAGGTCACCACGGCCAGAATGGCGGTGAGGACTCTGCGGGTTCTTGGGGTGGACATGTGTAGTTCCTCCTAAAACAAAAATTCAGTCATGACTCCATCATGACTGAAAACACACGCACAACCCGCATGCCAGCGTCATGACAGCGCTCCGCGTTTCCGCGACAGTCCGCCGGATATTCTCCGACGGCCCAGCCGGTCTTCCGCCAGACAGCGGTTGACTGCTTCGGCGGCTTTCCCTTTCCCTCCCCACGCTGTCTGACGTGTCCGGGGAGCTACTGATGGCAGCCGCGCCTCTATCATAACCATATTTCCAGGCGTTTGCCGCCTGATTAACGCCTATTATAGACCTAATTCGACGCTTGTCAAGGCAAAAATGAGGATTTTGTTAAAAACAGGCAAATCCGGCGGGCCGGGCGGGGATTTCGTCATAAAAAATCACGAATCCCCGCCCGTGCCGCATCACAGCAGGAACTTCCGGATGACTTCCTCGATCCCGTCGTGGTTGTTGTCCCGCTCCGTTACGTAATCCGCCGCCGCCTTGGCCGCCGGGACGGCGTTGGACATGGCTGCGCCCACGCCGGCGGCGCGGAGCATGGACACGTCGTTGTTCTCGTCCCCCGCAGCCACGGAATCCCGGATATCCATCCCCAGCCGGGCGCACAGGGCCGTCACGGCGGAGCCCTTATTCACGCCTGCAGGCGTCACCTCCAGAAAATACCGGCTGGAGAAGAAGCAGTCCGCCCGCCCCGCCAGATGGTCCCGCAGCCACCGCTCCATGGCTTCCAGGGGCTCCCTGTCCTGGTAGTCGATCAGCAGGGCCTTCACCGGCGCTTCCGACAGGTCCCGGCGCACATCCCCGATCCGCCGCCAGTCCAGTCCGATGGAGGCGCAGTACCGCACGGCGTTTTCCTCGCCGCACCGGGGCTCGATGACCACGTCCTCCTGGTCGTAGGTCTGGATGTACATGCCCCGCCGTTCGGCCTCGTCATAGACTTGGTACAGGGCGTCCAGGGCCAGGGCTTCCCGGTGGATTGTCTCTCCACGGGAGCAGTCGTAGACCGCCCCGCCGTTGTAGGCGATGACATAGCAGCCCTCCCCCGCCAGTCCCAGCCGCCGGGCCTGGGCCAGGGAGCTCTTCAAGGGCCTGCCGGAGGTTATTACGATTCGGTGTCCCCGGTCCAGGGCCTCCCGGATGGCCCGTCGGTTTCCCGCGGTGATCTCCTTCCGGTCGTTGAGCAGGGTGCCGTCCAGGTCCAGAAACAGGATTTTTTGCTTCATTGCGCGTCCCCCTCCATTGGGTTCGCCTCCATTGTATTACTTCTGAAAAACAATCTAGAAAAAAGATGCAGAAAGTGGTAAAATAGACAGCATGGAACACGTAGATTTA
>VSNB01000002.1:37069-46684 GCA_009774055.1 Clostridiales bacterium | reverse complement strand
TCAAGAAGATTCTCGCAATGGTGCTGGCCCTCGTCATGAGCTTGTCCCTCATGGCTACCGCCGGCGCCGCGGACTTCCCGGACGTCAAGGAAGATACCAGCTTCAAGACGGCCATTGATGTCCTCTCCGGCCTTGGAGTCTTTAACGGCTACAAGGAAGACGGCACCTTCCGTCCCGACGGAGAAATCACCCGTGCGGAAACCGCCGCCATCATCTACCGCATCGTCACCGGCGATGTGAAGGATGAGCAGGTCAAGATTTATTCTGATTACGGCCTGTTCAAGGACGTGCCCGCGAACTCCTGGTTCGCCGGCTATGTCAACTTCTGTGCCAACGCCGAGTACATCAAGGGCGATGGCAAGGGCAACTTCAACCCCAACGACAAGGTTGAGGGCTACGCCGCCCTGGCTATGATCCTGCGCGCCATCGGCTACACCGCCAACGGCGGCTTCACCGGCTCCGACTGGCGCGTGCAGACCGCCCGCGTGGGCGAGGCCCGCAAGATCACCAAGAACATCACCTCCGGCACCCTGGGCAGCAATGCCGACCGTAAGACCGTGGCTGAGATCCTGTATCAGGCCATCATGGTCGACATGGTTGACCACAACGTGGACAACACCTTCAACGGCGATCAGGGCTACACCACCGTCCCCCTGACCCTGGGTCAGAAGACCTTCGGTCTGGAGTACGTTTCCGGCGTGATCCTGGCCAACGAGTGGGCCAACCTGGTTGGCGACGAGGTCCTGGCGGCTGACACCACCAAGATGCAGATCACCACCACCTACGCCACCCAGTCCAAGATTGCCAAGGACGCCACTCTCACGCTCAATGACAAGACTGAGCTGGAGATGCAGGAGGCCCTGGACGCTGTGGGTCTGACCTACAACGCCCACATCGCCAACCCCACCGCTACCACTGCTGATGTCATCACGCTGGACAAGAGCGACATCAACGTGGTCGCCTACAACGAGGGCAAGGGCGTCTACAAGGCCGCCGAGCACGACAACTACAACAACGCTACCTGGGCCACCATCGAGAAGCTGGCCGAGGAAGAGGGCCTCAAGCTTGGTACCGGCGCTGAGACTGAGTACTTTGTCAACTATGAGGAGCGTTGGGATGCGAACTGCACGTCCGACTACCGCATCAGCTACGCCATTGCCAAGGATTCCCTGCTGACCGGCAGCGGCCTGCCCAGCGTGCAGGACAAGACCGTTTGGCAGAATTACATTGACGAGCTGAAGACCCTGACCAACAACGGCGCGATCCCCACCCCCGCCAGCAGCAAGTATGCCGGCCACTACCTTGGCGAGCGTACCATCAAGCTCGACCTCAACCTGGACGGCACTGCCGAGACTTCTGTTGAGTGCTGGGTTGTCGCCATCATCCCCGAGGCCACCATCAACCAGATCGATCTGGATATCATGCGGGAAATCTTCTATACCGCAGATCGTGTTGGCAACAATGGCGGCACCGCTGATTGGCTGCGCAACTACGCCGTCGGCGAAGTGTACGTCGGCACCACCTCCATGCAGGACTACTCCGACACCATGAGCTGGAAGGAGTTCTGCGACAAGTACTTCGTTGACGATGTCAACTCCCGCCGTTTCGAGCAGTGCGAGATCGGCAACAGCCTGCGCGTGATCGATAACAACGGCGACGGCGTGGCCGAGTACGTCCTGCGCATCGATTACACCCAGGACAAGATCGTCGGCGCCTTCAAGAGCCAGCCCGCCGGTTACAGCGTGTCCATCGGCAACTTCGAGGGCAACCTCCTGTACAATCCCGATGCCGACAAGATCGAGCAGGGCACTGTGATCAACTATGTTAAGATCGACAAGAAGCTCTATGTCTGGCCCGCCCCCGTTGTCTCCAACGAGAGCGTCACCAACAAGAACTTCCAGAAGATCACCGTGACGGTTGCCGATGAGGTTTACAACCAGTCCGGTATCGAGAACCAGACCCGTCTGGACGACAACATCATGCTGATGGCCCAGAACACCAAGTACAACATGTACATGGATGTTTACGGCAACAACATTCGCTCCTATGAGCTGGCTCAGGGCAGCAAGTACGCCCTGCTGACCGAGATGTATCCCACCAGCCAGCACAACGGCAACTTCGTTCAGAACCGCGGCGCCATTGCCGAGGTCAAGATCGGCGAGGCCGATGTGACCGAGTATCCCGTAACCGTCGGTCAGAACGGCTTGAACACCTTCTTCAGCCCCTCTATCTGGACTTGGGGTATCCGCAATTACTTCGGTGTCAATGCCGGTTTCGGTATGGGCACCACTCCCAGCGCCCAGATCCTTAACGCCAACTATCTGCAGCCCGCCGTGGCCCACCTGGGCACTGAGATCGCCCTCGACAACAACAATAACGTTGTTTCCGGCGCTGTAGAGATTGGCTACACCAACAATACCGAGGCTTATAAGGACAGTCTTTGGTATCGCGCTGTAGCCAATGTCCAGCCCTATAACCTGCCTATCGCCAACGGCATCGGCGGCCTGTACGGCATCTTTGATTACGATCAGGCCCGCGTGGGTGGCGACAGCGACATCAACCTCAGCCTTGATGATGATGTGAACACCGACGCTACCTTCAGCTACACCAACGTTGCCTCCTACGTGGACAACGATGGTACCCTGACCCTGAGCACCGCCGCCAAGAAGGCTACCGACCGCACCACTGGCCGTCAGATCTACCGTGTTGGTGAGGCCGCTGCCGCCGAGGCTGGCTGCAACATTCCTGTTTACGCTCACGGCACCGAGGCGTATCTGAAGAGCGAGTACGTCCGTCTGGGCGCTGCCGGCACTACCGAGGCCGCTGCTGACGCTTGGTTCGCCAAGTTCATTGGCGCCGATTACCGCCAGGGCAACGGCATCTACCCCGTGTACGCCGAGGACTATGTCCAGCTGGATCTGAGCAAGGCCGACATGGGCCAGGCTCTGGGCGCCAAGGACCTGGTTGTGAAGCCCGGCATCCGTCACTTCCACATTGACGACAACTATGACGTGCTTTACAACGCCAACAGCAACAACTACGTCGACGCTACCATTGACACCGAGTTCTACATCGTGGTTCCCGGCGGTCAGAAGGATATCATGTACCGTGTGGGCTATGACAACCTGCCCAACATCATGGTCGAGGACATCCGCGCCGCTTACGCCGTGGCCCACAACACCCGCGCTGACAGCGACGGCCAGGATTACTGGGTTGCCGACGTCATCGTTATCGAAACCAGCAAGGAAACTCTCAACTACGACAGCATCTCCCTGGTTTACTACAACCCCTATGAGCAGAACGATTACACCCGTTACGCTGACACGCTGAACAACGAGTGGCGGACCCTGCAGCCCGACTACGAGAACAAGGCCATGATGGGCATCACTCCCAAGGGTGGCTTCACTCAGAACGGCTGGGGCAACAGCTCCTGGAGCAACTCCGCTATCAACAACTACGGCTTCTGGGCTCTGTACCGCACGGAGCTGACTCAGCCCGGCCAGCTGTCTGTTGGTACCGTTGGCAAGATCACTGAGGATTACAACAAGTACGGCATCTATGCCGGCGTTGCGACCCGCATCGAGGATCTGCAGACCAGCGCGTACATTGACGTCAACGTCCAGAAGACTGGCTGCGTCCAGACCCATGCCATTGATGTTGATTACGGTGAGAGCACCGAGGTGCCCTTCTACCGCATCAACTCCACCGGCAACGTGACTGGCACCATTTACACCGCCGAGCAGATCAATGCCAACCGCACGCTGAACCTCAGCGATGTCAAGGACGGCGACGAGCTGATCTGGGTCTACAACAAGGATCAGAACCGCATTGCCTTCGTCGTTGACCTGGGCGGCCGCAACAAGGCTGACGGCGACAGCATCAACTACACCTCTCCCGCTTGGCTGACCACTCTGTACAACGCTATCCTGGTTGACGAGAATTCCGGCACTGCCGGTGCTTTCGATGCCGAGAAGCTGCTGGCTGACGCCAAGGCAGTGGATGAGAAGGCCGATGCCACCGCTCAGGAAGTGAACGACATGATCGCCCGGATGGAAGCGGCCAAGGATAAGACCATGACCGTGGAGCAGGCCGGTCGTTACAACACCCTGCTGACCAGCCTGAAGGCCAAGGCTCTGCCTCTCAACAAGAACGCCGCCCTCCTGGCCGCTCAGAATCTGGCCAATGAGATTCTGCTCAACGGCGATGCTTCCAGCGCGATCAAGACTCCCGTAAGCACGGCTCTGAGCACACTGACTACTGCCATCACCAGCGCTGGCAATGCCGCTGCCCTTGAGCTCATCTGGAAGAACGGCGAGTTCGTTCCCACCCAGACTAACGTCAAGGGTCTGAAGGACGCCATCGCTCTGGCGAATGCTCAGATTTCCGCCATCGCTGTCGCCGCCAAGGCTGTCACCGATGCCGGCCTGACGGTTGCTGATGCTGGCATCAGCACTGATTACACTGCTCTGGTAAGCAAGATCGAGGCTTGCACCAAGATCACCCAGACTCCTCCGACCGCTCTGACCGTCACCGACGTGGAGTACTACGTCAAGGACGGCAAGCTCACTACTGCCACCGAGTCTGCGGCCCTGACCACTGCCATCGCTTCCGCCGCTGGCACTGCCGCTATGACCAAGGCTGTGGCTGATGCCAAGGCTGCCGCTGACAAGGTTGCCGCTGGCTGCGAGACTCTGGTTGCTGCTGAGCTGACTGCTCTGAAAACCGCGATCGACACTTATGCTGGTGGTGCTGCTACCGCCGCTGAGAAGCTGGCTCTCCTCAACGCCATTGCCGCTGACAACTGGAATGCCGCTGTTGGTACCGCCCTGTGGGCTCCCTACCAGGCTCTGCTCCAGGCTGTCGCCGACAAGAAGGCTGAGGCTGAGAAGAACGAAGCCATCGATAAGGAAGTTGTTCCCGATCAGATCGGTGACAACGCTGACCTGCCTGTTGGCGGCATGTCTTACCCTGCTTCTTATGCAAAGGCTGGTGTGACAGTTACTACCAACGCTACCGGTGCAGCCATTTCCATTGATTCCAGTACATTCAGTGCTTTCCTCAAGAATGAGAACGGTGAGTATACTGCGGCTCTGACCACTATGCGTCCCCATGATGCGTCTGGTCCTGTTGATGGTGCCGCCCTCATCGCTGCCGGTGTGTCCTTCAAGGCTCCCACTGGCGCGACTCAGGTGAAGGTGTACAAGAGCACCACTCCTTTGACTCCTGCTCAGATTGCTGATCTTGGCGGTAATACTGCTTGGACTGGTACCATCAACCAGGGTGGCGGCTCTGACTTCCGTCCTAATGGCGAGCTCAACATTTGGACCTCCATTGCTACTGGCACGGACGATCCGACTGTTCCTGGCTATGAACTGAAGGATCTCAGCTATGTTGGTAACAAAACTGTCTATGTTTACATGCAGTTCACCGATGGAACCAGCAACATTGGCTCTGTCATTACCCGTGAGATTACGGTGAGCATGAGCTGAGCCTGACCGGTTCTCAAATCGAGCAACCCCTAAAAAAGACCCCCAAGGGCTTCGGCCCTTGGGGGTCCTTGATTTTACCGGAAAGCGATGTAGTTGTAAGTGGTACCCGAGCGGCACAGGTAGGGTTCCAACTCCACGGGCGCGCCGGGAATATCCTCCTGGCGGACCGCTTTAACGGTAAACCCACTGCTGGTAAAGGTAAGGTGTTCCGCGCATTTTGTCTCCGGTCCCGCCAGAACCTGGAAATAAGGGCTGTTCCCGCCGCTGACGGCTAAGAATCTGGGCTGGAATCCCACGCTGATTGTCAGCGTGCTCCCATTTCCCCGATAGGAGCCTACCACATAGGGCGGCTGATTGGGGGAGTAGGCGGCGTCCGCCTTCGCCTGGGCCTTTGCCGCGTCCTGCACCGCCTTGTCGGCTGTCGCCTGCGCCTTCTGCGAAGCCTTCGCCGCATCCGCCGCCGCCGCCGTCACGGCCTCCGCCGCATCCCGGGCAGTTTTCAGCAGTCCGCCCTCCATGTCGGCGCACATCTGGTTGAAGTCGGTACGCATGACCCGGTCGTTTTCGTCCCACTGGGGCAGGTGGTAGTTTTTTGTGTAGTTCATACAGGTTTCTCCTTTTGATTTTGATGTTACCGGTAAAAATCCGGTACACACTGGTGTGTACCGGCCAGAAAGTTGCCGTAGATCGTGCAACGGCGGAATGTACAAAAATCAATATCCTCCCGGACCTTGACAAAACAGTCCTGGGAGGATATACTGAATATAAGGATAGGGCGCTGCCGTCCAAACGGGAGGCCCCTCCGTCTATTGGTTAAGAAGTAACCGCCAGGTTGGGGAACCAGGGGCGGTTACTTCTTTTTGTTACGAAACTGCATGCACAGTCCGATAATGCCGATAATTACAAGCGAATATGTGAACAAATCGCCGTATGTAACCATTGCATCGCCCTCCTCTCTGCGGAGGAGGACAAGAAGCGCCCCCTCCGCGAAGGAGAGGCCTTACCCCGTTCTTCCGTTTGCGCAGCGCCCCGTCCCTTTCCGGGGGCTGGAATTATTCTACCATATCTTCCCTGGCCTGTCAAACGCCGGTTCGTGTTTGACAGACTGTTTTCCCGTCTATTTACAAGCCTCTCCGCCTGTGTTATACTGAGCTGAGAAAAATGAAGGGAGGCCCGCCATGGAGCTGTGGGAGCTGCTGGGCGTCCGGTCCGGCGTAACGGCCCTGATCGGCGGCGGCGGCAAGACCACCGCCATGTATACCCTGGCCCGGGAGCTGCGCCAAAAGGGCGCAGTGATCTGCGCCGCCACCACCCATATCGCTCCTCCGGACCATCTGCCGACGCTGTACCATGCCTGCGAGGCGGAGGTTTCCGAGGCCCTGGCCGTCCACGGCTGCATCTGCCTGGGAACCCTGACGGAGGAGGGCAAACTGACGGCCCCCGCGCTGCCGGCGGAGACGCTGGCCTCGCTGGCGGACTACGTGCTGATGGAGGCCGACGGCTCCCGGCGGCTGCCGGTGAAAGCCCATCTGTCCCACGAGCCGGTGATCCCGGCCTGCGCGGGACTGACGGTAACGCTGGCGGGGGCCTCCGGCTTTGGCCGGCCTGTCCGGGAGGCGGTCCATCGATGGGAGCGGTTCTGCCAGCTGACAGGGGCGTCCCCGGAGGACGCCGTGACAGCGGAAAACCTGTCGGCGTCCCTGACGGCGGAAGGCTTTGGGGACTTGATCTTCATCAATCAGGCGGAGATGCCGGAGTGTCAGGCGGAGGCCCGGTGTCTGGCCGCACTGATGTCCAAGCCCGTTTTTGCGGGAGCGTTGAGAGGAGGCATATGGGAATGCTTGTCGTAATACGGGGGGGCGGCGATCTGGCGACCGGGACCGCCCTTCGCCTGTACCGCGCCAAAATGCAGGTTGTCATCTGTGAAACAGCCTCGCCCACGTCCATCCGCCGCACGGTGTGCTTTTCCGAGGCGGTGCGCCTGGGGGAGACGACCGTGGAGGGCGTAACCGCCCGCAGGGCGGTGCTGTCGGAGGTCCCCGGCCTGCTGGCGGGGGGCATCGTTCCGGTGCTGGTGGACCCGGAGGCAGCCTGCGTGGGGACGCTCCGCCCGGACGCGGTAGTGGACGCCATCCTGGCTAAGCGGAACCTGGGCACCGTCATAGATATGGCCCCCATTGTGGTTGCCGCCGGCCCCGGCTTCACCGCCGGCGAGGACTGCCACGCGGTGGTGGAAACCATGCGGGGCCACTACCTGGGCCGGGTCATATACAGCGGCTCCGCCCTGCCCAATACCAACGTCCCGGGCCTCATCGGCGGATACGCCGGCGAGCGGGTTCTCCGGGCCCCGGCGGACGGGATTTTCCAGGGCGCAAGGCAGATCGGCGACCGGGTCAGGAGCGGCGAAACGATGGGTTATGTGGCCGGCGTACCCATGGCCTGCACCATTGACGGCATCCTGCGGGGCCTGTTGGCCGATGGCGTCGCCGTGACCAAGGGCATGAAGAGCGGCGACGTGGACCCCCGGTGCGAGCCCGCCCACTGCGCCTGCGCCTCCGACAAGGCCCTGGCCGTAGGCGGCGGCGTACTGGAAGCCCTGCTCCACCTGGCCTGACGGGCGCGAATCCGGGCCGGAGAAACAAACCGGACCCAATGCGCCGGCCGCCTGCGGAGAACGTCTCCTGTTCTCCCAGGATGAAGACGGCGATTTTGATCCTGAAAAGAGTCCTCTCGGCCTTCCCGGACGGCATCCGGGAAGGCCGAGAGGATTTTCTTTCGTCTTGACAGTTATTTTGCCGGGGATTTATCGTACCCTCATTAAGACAAAATTTTCCAATTTTGTCGAATTTTGAAAGGGAGGCATTATCAATGTCAAGAAAAACCATCCTGCCCAACATCGCGTACGATACCCAGCGCCGCAGCTACTACGTAACCATCCGGCGTCCCGCCGCGCCGGGGGAGGCCCCGAAGCGAACCGTCCAGTGTTATCCTACCCTGGAGCTTGCCATCCAGGCCCTGGACCGCCGGGGCGGCATGGACCTGCTCAACCGGGGGGAGGACCTGGAGAAGCTGACCCTGGGCCAATGGCTGACCTACTGGCTGGAGCAGATCATCAAGCCCAGCCGCTCCGCCAGTACCGTCCACGGCTACTGCATGATCATCCGCAACCACCTCTCCCCGTCCCTGGGGACCATTCTCCTCAACAAGCTGACCGCTGCCCAGGTCCAGCAGTACCTCAACCGGATGCAGGCCAAGGGCCTGTGCGCCAACACTGTGCGCAAGCACTACATGCTGCTCCACAACGCCCTGGAGCACGCCAGGAAGCAGGAGATCATCCTCCGCAATGTCTCGGAGCACGTGATCCTGCCCTCCGCCAGCGACCCCACCCACCATTTCTACGACTCGGAAACCATGGCCCGGCTCTTTGAGATTCTGGCGGGTACCACTATGGAGCCGGTGGTGAAGCTGGCGGGCTATCTGGGGCTGCGCCGGTCCGAGATCTGCGGCCTGAAGTGGCGCCACGTGGACCGGGAGCAGAAGATTATCACCATCGCCGAGGCCCGCACCACCGTCAACGGCCGCCCCGTCAACAAATCCACCAAGAACCGCTCCTCTATCCGCCGCCTGGGCTATGCGGGCATTACGGACATCGAGGAGCTGGTGGAGCGGCTGTGGCGGCAGCGGGAGGCGGAGATAGAGCGGCTGGGAGACGACTATGAGGACGGCGGCTACGTCCTCTGCCACGATGGCGGCCGGCCCTACCAGGCGGACTACCTCAGCAACCGCCTCCAGCGGGTACTGAGCAAGACGGAGCTGCCCTACGTGACCCTCCACGGCCTGCGCCACAGTTTCGCCAGCATCGCCAACAGCCAGAACGTCCCCCTGTTCGGCATCAGCAGGGCCCTGGGCCACAGCACTACCAATACCACCACCCGCATCTATATGCACCTCTTCGATGACACCCACCTGTCCGTGGTACAGGCGGTCGGCGAGGCCGTCGGCGGCAGCGGCCCCAACGACCCGCCCAAAAACCCGATCACCGGATAAATCTTCATAAAAAGAGGCGTGCCCGCGGGTTTAAACCCGGCCGCCGACGCCAGTAAAAAAGCCCCCCCCAGGAGTTTTT
>VSNB01000002.1:36757-37059 GCA_009774055.1 Clostridiales bacterium | reverse complement strand
CCCCAAAACACCCCACCACCGAAAAAATATAAAAAAACCGCGGGGGCGGGGCTGGTTCCCGCCGGCACGCCTCAGACTGTCAAAAAGCCCTCCGCAGGAGTTTTCGCCGAAGGCGAAAATAAATTTTAATTACTTTTTCGGCGGCGTGTACGTCGAAAAAGTACTTTGCGGGCCGAACTCGGCCCGGACCCCTTTCTCAAAAAAGATGCGAAGCATCTTTTTTGACACACAGAGGCATCCCCGCGGGGTCAGCCGGGACGCCGCTTAGGCGGGGGGGTCAGGCGGCGGGGACCTGATCCGTA
>VSNB01000002.1:0-36747 GCA_009774055.1 Clostridiales bacterium | reverse complement strand
TTTCCAAACTCCTCCTATGTATTTTTTCTTCCCCCACGGCGCGCGCGGTGCGGGCGCGCGCGGGGACGCCTCTTCTGCGGGGGAATCAGGCGGCGGAGAACTGATCCTTACCCACGCCGCACAGGGGGCACTCGAAATCCGCGGGAATATCCTCCCACTTGGTGCCGGGGGCGATGCCGTGATCGGGATCGCCCAGCGCCTCATCGTACTCGTAGCCGCAGACATCGCAAACGTATTTCATAAGAAATCGCTCCTTTCTGTTTGACAGATATTTTTAGTATACCACATTTTGGACAAATATTCTGTTGCAATTATCACTTCCAGGTAAAACAGAGTTTTACCCGAAATGTTCTTTTTGATTCTTTTTCTTTCAAAAAATGTCCCGCATCAGCTCAGCTCCGCCTGACCGGTGTACAGCTGGTAGTACTTGCCGCCCTGGGCGATGAGCTCGTCGTGGTCGCCGCGTTCGATGATCTCCCCCTGCTCCAGCACCATGATCGCTTTTGCATTGCGGACGGTGGACAGCCGGTGGGCGATCACAAACACGGTACGGTCCGCCATCAGCTGGTCCATCCCCTTTTCTATGAGCCTCTCCGTCCGGGTGTCGATGGAGCTGGTGGCTTCGTCCAGGATCAGCACCGGCGGGTCCGCCACGGCGGCCCGGGCGATTGCCAGCAGCTGCCGCTCCCCTTGGCTGAGACTGCCGCCGTCGTCGGTGATCCAGGTGTCGTAGCCGTCGGGCAGGTGGCTGATAAAGGTGTCCGCATTTGCCAGCCGCGCCGCCGCCCGGACCTCCTCATCGGTGGCGTCCAGCTTGCCGTAGCGGATGTTGTCGGCGATGGTGCCGGTGAAGAGGTGGGTGTCCTGGAGAACAATGCCCAGGGAGCGGCGCAGGCTCTCCTTGCGGATATCCCGGACATCGATACCGTCATAGGTGATGAGGCCGTCCGCGATCTCATAAAAGCGGTTGATCAGGTTGGTAATGGTGGTCTTGCCCGCGCCGGTGGAGCCTACGAAGGCGATCTTCTGCCCCGGCTTGGCGTAGAGGCTGATGCCGTGGAGAATAGTCTTTTCCGGCACGTAGCTGAACACCACACCCTTGAACCGCACGTCACCCCGGAGGGGCGTCAGCCCGCCGTCCGGCTTCTTCCAGGCCCAGCCGTCGCCGCGGCCCGACGCCTCCGTCAGGGACCCGTCGGCGGCGCGGGTGACGTGGACCAGGGTCACCCGGCCCTCGTCCACCTCCGGCGCGGTTTCCATCACCTCAAACACCCGTTCCGCGCCGGCAATGGCGGCCAGGATGTTGTTGACCTGCTGGCTGACCTGGCCGATGGGCTGGCTGACCTGGCGGGTATACTGGAGATAGACCACCAAAGACCCCAGGTCCAGCCCAAAGGCGATGGACAGCAGCGCGCCGACGCAGCAGGTCAGGGCGTAGTTGATGTGGCTGATGTTGCCCATGGCGGGCATCATGGCGCCGGCGAAGGACTGGGCGTTGGTGGCGCTGCGGCGGTACGCCTCGTTGCGCGTCCGGAAGCCCTCCCTTGCCTTGGATTCGTGGTTAAAGACCTTGATGACCTTCTGCCCTTCGATCATTTCCTCGATATAGCCGTTGATCTCTCCCAGGTCCCGCTGCTGGGCCATGAAGTACCGGCGGGACCTCTTGCCCACAGTCATAATGACCGCCAGCATCAGCCCCAGGGAGAACACCGTCACCAGAAACAGCAGCGGACTGAGGTACAGCATCATGGCAACCACGCCGATGAAGGTGAGCCCGCCGGAGATCAGGGAGATCATGCCGTTCTGCAAAATCTCGGTGAGGGTGTCGATATCGTTGGTGTAGCGGCTCATGAGCTCGCCGTGGGTGTGGGTGTCGAAGTAGCTCAGAGGCAGATCCTGCATCCTGGCGAAGAGGTCCCGGCGGATGGCGTGGGTGGCCTTCTGGGCCACGCGGACCATGATCCGGGAATAGCTGTAGCTGAGCAGGGCCGCGCAGAGATAGATGCCGGCCATAAGGGCCAGCGTCCGGGCCAGCCGGGGGTAGTCCCCGGGAACGATGCACTCATCGATGAGGGGCCGGAGCATATAGGACCCGCCGATGGAGCAGGCGGTATTCAGCACCAGGCACACCGATACCACCGCCAGCAGCCATTTTGACCGCCCGATATATCCCATGAGCGTGCCGATGGTTTTCCGGATGTCCTTGGGCTTTTGGAAGCCGCCGGGAGGGCCGCCGTGTCCCCGGGGGCCCCGGGGCCTTCTTCCTGTTTCAGCCATCTATGCTCACCCCTTCCTGCTGGGACTGGTAGACGTCCCGGTAAATTTCACTGGTTTTCATCAGTTCCTCGTGCGTGCCCGCGTCCGCGATCCTGCCGTCATCCATGACCACGATCAGGTCCGCATCCATGACGGAGACGATCCGCTGGGCAATAATCAGCTTGGTGGTATCCGGCAGCTGGGTGCGGAAGGCGGCGCGGATTTTCGCGTCGGTGGCGGTGTCCACCGCGCTGGTGCTGTCGTCCAGAATCAGCACCTTGGGCTTTTTCAGAATGGCTCGGGCGATGCACAGACGCTGCTTCTGCCCGCCGGAGACGTTCACGCCCCCCTGGCCCAGGTCGGTGTCGTAGCCGTCCGGCATCCTGCGGATGAACTCCGCGGCGCAGGCGGCCTCACAGGCGGCCTCCACGTCCGCATCGGAGGCGTTTTCATCGCCCCACAGCAGGTTTTCCCGGATGGTGCCGGAAAACAGGGTGTTCTTTTGCAGCACCATGCTCA
The DNA here is from genome assembly GCA_009774055.1 of Clostridiales bacterium. Taxonomy (GTDB): domain Bacteria; phylum Bacillota; class Clostridia; order Oscillospirales; family Oscillospiraceae; genus Pelethomonas. The sequence goes on along the minus strand of VSNB01000002.1, from coordinate 33,972 downwards.
CCGCGTCCCGCAGGCGTTCCATGGTGTAGTCCTGGACCGGCCTGCCGCCCACGCGGACGACGCCCTCCTGGGCCTCGTAGAGCCGGGGGATGAGCTGGACCAGGGTGGACTTGGCGGAGCCGGTGCCGCCGATGATGCCCACGGTCATGCCGCTTTTGATGTGGAGATCAATGTCGCGGAGGTTCCACTTCTCCGAGTCGCCGCTGTACTTGAAGGACACATGGTCAAAGTCCACGGAGCCGTCGGGCACCGCCAGATCCGGCGCGGCGGCCCCATCGGCGATGTCCGGGACCTCGTCCAGCACCTCCGACACGCGCTTGGCGCAGGCAATGGCCCGGGTGAGCATCATCATGATCATGGACACCATCATCAGGCTCATGAGCACCTGGGTGATATAGGTGAAAAAGGTGGACAGGAGGCCCACCTCCAGTTCCCCGGTCTGGACCAGGGGAGCGCCGTACCACATGACGGCGATGATGGCGCCGTAGGTGATGAGCATCATAACGGGCATGTTCATTACCACGAACCCAAAGGCCCGCTCCGAGACGCGCCGCAGAGCGTCGTTGCGCTCGCGGAATTTCTCCTCCTCATAGTCCTCCCGGACGAAGGACTTCACCACCCGGATGCCGGACAGGTTCTCCTGCACCGCCAGGTTCACATCGTCGGTGCGCTCCTGCAGGGCGCTGAACATGGGGCTGACAAGCTTGACGATCAGGCCGATGAGCACCAGCAGCAAGGGCATGGCAACCAGGAACACCCGGCTGAGCTTCAGACTGATGGAAACCGCCAGAGCCAAGGCGGAAACCAGCATCACCGGGGCCCGGACCAGCAGGCGCATGCCCATCATCAGGGACATCTGAAGCATATTGCAGTCGTTGGTCAGGCGGGTGACCAGGGAGGCGGTGGAGAACTTCTCGATATTCCGGAAGGAGTACTCCTGGATGTGGTCATATTGGGCCTGCCGCAGGTTCGCGCCAAAGCCCTGGCCCGCCCGGGAGGAGAGGAAGGCCGATCCGATGCCCAGGGACATGGATACCAGGGCCATCAGCACCATCAGCGCCCCCCGAATCAGGATATAGCCGGTGTCGCCGGAGGGAATGCCGGTATCCACAATATCTGCCATCACCAGAGGGAGCAGCAGTTCGAACACCGCCTCGCTGGCGGAACAGAGTACGCCGAAGAGGATCCACTTCCGGCAGCCTCTGGTATATGGCCAGAGTTTTTTGATCATACGCTGTTTACCTCGTTTTCCAAGTTTTCGATAATGCGGGAGAGCAGCTTTCGCAGCTGTCCGCGCTCCTGTTCAGACAGACTCGCAGTGAAGCGGCGTTCCGTCTCTTCCACGATAACGTGAAAGTCCTGCACCTTGCTGCGCCCCGCCTCCGTCAGGCTCACCAGGCGGACGCGGCCGTCCTGGGGGCTGGCCCGGCGGGAAACATAGCCCTTTGCCTCCAGACGGTCCACGATGCCGTTGACAGTGGAGGGCTTCAGGCGCAGCTTCCGCTCCAGGTCCCGTTGGCTGGCTTCCTGCTCACCGGTCCAGCAGGCCAGGTGGAGCAGCAGGTGGGTCTGGACCGGCGTAACGTCGTAGCCGGCCTGCCGGAGAAGCTGGTCGTTGCTCAGCTTACCCAGGTGACCGCAATAGGAGATCATCCGCCCAAGTTCCGGCAGTTTATCCATGCTCATTCCCCCTTTCTTTCTGGATAGTTCGTATACTTAATTTTAGCACGCTAACTATACGCCAAATTTTGACGGACGTCAAGATGGGATTTTGAATGGTTTTTGAACCGGCTGTGAACATTTCGTGAATTGTATTTCGGGGAGGTTGACTTTTCGTTTTCCCTATATTATCATGGCGTTGTTCAGCAATGAATTCTCTCTTTTCTCCCTCTCTCTTTTCTAAACCAAGAGCCCCGGGCCATACGCCCGGGGCTCTTGGTTTTGTGTCCCAAAAGTGGCTACGCCACTTTTGGGACGGAGTTTCCGCTTCGCTCTGCGCCTCGGTTGCTCGCCTTTGGCGCATAATTCGACGCTCGCTCCGCGCAAAGAGTTTTCCCACGTACACGCCGCGGGAAAAGCGATTGAGATTTATTTGCCGCCTGCGGGCGGCAAACTCCTGCGGAGGGCTTTTTTAGAAAAGAGATTGCATTTGCTTCAAGGCTGTCCCTCCGCCGTCTCATACAGCGCGTCCAGGACGGCCCAGCCCTGGGGGTAGGGCCGCATCAGGTTCCAGTAGCCCGCGCCGTACAGGCCGTACTCGCTGATGAGGCCCAGCTTGGCGGACATGCTGCGGGCGTCCTCGAACCAGACCACGTGGGGTACGCCGCCGGGAGCGGTGTAGTCGAACCAGGGCGCCTGGGCCTGCTGGTCAAACTGGATCTCCGCCCGGTAGCGGACCGCCAGAGCCACGGCCTCCTGGTTGGAGATGGACCGGGCCCGGGTCTGGCCCTGGACGAAGGGCAGGGGCCAGTCGTAACCGTAGTTGGGGATGCCCAGGTATATCTTTTTCCGGGGGATCTCTGTCACGGCGTAATCCAGCACCTGCCGGACATTCGGCAGAGGGGCCACCGCCATGGGCGGACCGGCGGTGTAGCCCCACTCGTATGAGTGGCATATATTAGCACACATTCTTATAGATTGGTGAAATTTGATTTGCTGTTTTTCGACAATTCTTGAATTTTTGAGAGGATAGTGTGCTAATATACACCACTCGCCCCGCCTTTTTCTCGAAAGTGTGCTAACGTATACCATCCGTCACGGCCTCCTCGATGTTCTTTGCAAAATCGAGGATTTTTTTGCGCTCTGCGGAGAATTTGAAGTAGATAGCGATATTAGAGCCGTCTACCACTTCCACATGATCCAGAAGCCGTTCCAGCACACTACGGTCTATTACGTTTATGTTGCCGTACCTTTCAAAAAAGGCAACAAATTCATCGTCCTGCTTCCTAAACTTCTCCAAGTCAGCCATGCTCGCCTGTAACTGCTGGATTTGCCGCCGCTGTTCTTCAATTTCTGCCGTGTACTTGCGCTTAAATTGGATATATTCATCTTCGTCAATAATACCCTTTTCAAGATTATCGTATAAACGGAATTTTGCATCCTCCAGCCGTTTCAATTCCCGCTCTACACGCTTGATTGCTAAAGTGTACTCATTGGAAGGGTGGCCATCTGGACGTTCCTGACGAGCCGCCTCAATAACTGATTTTGCATCCACGAGTTCTTGTATCTGTCCTTGTATTGCGTTCAAAACCACTTCCTCAAGTACGGATTCCTTAACAGATGGACACTGGCATTTTTCGGGGGAATAAACACGGGTCATACAGCGGAAGCGTCCCTGACCTGCGGAGGCGTTTCGATTCATGCGCCCGCCACAGCGGGCGCACTTGACAAAGCCGGATAGTAAATAGCTGTTATGCCGGTTCGGGGCGACTCTGGTATGCCGTGCAAAGCGGTCATGCACGATGGAAAAAATGTCGTCTGTAATAATTGCTTCATGCGTTCCCTCTATTACAGTCCACTCGCTCTCATCTGTTGGGACCATTTTCTTTGTCCGATATGACGCGCTCTTAAACTTGCCTTGTACCAGATTGCCAATGTATACCTCGTCTTTCAGCATAGTGTTTATTGATGTGATAGACCAGATATTTCGCTTTATACCCCCACTGGAATGGCCTGCAAAGCCTTTACAGCCCTTCATCGTCTTATAGACCGAAGGGGGCATGATTTGTAAAGCGTTGAGTTGTTTCACAATTCCACTGGCTGAAACTCCATCCGCATACCAGTTAAAAATCATGCGGACAATCTCTGCGGCCTCCGGATCAATAATCAGCTTATGCCTATCTTCGTGGCTTTTCTGATAACCGTAGGGAGCATAGTTACCAAGAAATTCCCCCCGTTCCCGCTTCATTGCAAAGGTGGATTTGATCTTGATGGAAAGTTGCCGAATGTAGTCATCGTTCATGATGTTGGAGAAGGAAACAATGGCGCTGCAATATCCGTTGGGGTCTTTCAGACTGTCGATGTGGTTTAGGACAGAAATGATACGGATGCCTTTTTGCGGGAAATACTCCTCCATAAGTCGGCCAAGTTCCGGGTAATTGCGGCCCAGCCGGGAATTGTCCTTAAAAATGATGCAGTTGATTTTTCCCGCCTCAATATCGGCAATCATCCGTTTATACTCTGGCCTGTCAAAATTTCCGCCTGGGTAGCCATCATCGGAATAGACTTCAACAGAAGCAATTATTTCGCCCTGATTTTCCAGATACTTGATATGCTGTTCAATGATTCCCTTCTGATTCTGGATGCTGTCACTTTCCAACTTATCGCCATCCTCTTTGCTGAGCCTAACATAAATGGCTATGTACCATTGAACATTAGATGCACCTGTTTTATCTCTCTTGTTTTGCACAAAGGTCATATACACTCCTTTCTGCTAAACCTCTTGTATTTGCAAAACAATATCTACAATTATATTGTAGCAAATACTGAGAGAAATGTCAAAAATTCGCGCTTTTTGTCATGTGTTCGGAAAGAATAGAAATCATGCAGGATTCCAGGTTCGGGCCGTTGTCCGCATGATGGATGATCACATTTATTTCTTGTGGCCTTGTCAAGTCCTTATTGCGGTTAAGATCAATTTTTTTCTCCACGGCACACCTCCTAATAGACATTATGAATGTCTAGGAGTAAATATACTTTTAATGCGTCTCACGGTGAGACGCATTATCGACAAAATCCGCACCGGAGAGCGGTACGGATTTCAGATTCCACGATATATTTTCAAAGACAGATCAGACGGCGGCTGGCAAAGCCGCTCCATAGGATTTTTCGTGCCTCCCCCCATTCCCGTGGGCGGGGCGTCCTACGCTGTGACGCATAGCCGACGCAAGTATCATTATACCTGTATGCGATTCATCGCCCGCTGCTCTGCCATAGCAGCTTTACGGCGCTGGCCTTGTTCGCTCCGTCCTCCCGGTATCTGTCCTCCTTTCACGGGGGAGTATCCCTGCGTACCCGCCGTCTGGCTTCGCACATACAGAATGTATCCGATTGCCCTATTCAGTTGTTATTTCCAACAGGCCGATAATCGGCCTCTGTAAACGCGCCTATAAAATACACGCGCTTATAGAGGACGGCTATCAGTCCTCCAATGATTCCCCTTTCGGCAAGCGATAGGGGTCAAAATCATAAATTATGCTGCTGATGATTTTAGCTTGGATGCGATGTTTTATTTCTGGATCAACTTTTACACGGGGGTTTCCGTACTCATCGTATACAGTGCGTCTTGAATGGAAATCAATAACTCTGTTGTAATGAGTCAAAATTTTCTGCATGGCTTCAAGATCACCATTCTTTGCGGCAACAATCACGGAATACGGAATAAGCGTTTTATTTTTCATATTCCATCATCTCCAAAATCTGTTTCAGTCTTTCTAATGATGTTTTTCTGCGGTATCGAATTGTGTTGGGTGTTACATTTAACAATTCGCCAATTTGAGGATCGTTCTTATTCATGAAGTAAGCCAACAGAATTACTTCACGCCGATAGGGTGGGAGCGCGGCAATAGCTTGTCCCAAGAACATGTCATGGACTGTAATAGCATTGTTCCTTACATAAAATGTCATTTTGCCAAAGTCATAGGTATCAGCTGCAGCAATCTGTGCAAGTTCCCGTTCCATCAACTGGGATATAGATATTTCATGATCGGCTCGCCGCGCAATTTCTTTCTTGGCATCTTTTCCCTCGTTTTTGATTACCTTGCCCATAAACGAGTCAAACGTCTGCTCTTGATATGTATAGAAATCCTCTAGTTTCACCTATTCTCCCCTCCTTTTTCCTCACCCCTTTGCTCTCATAAGTATCACGACGCAGGACAGGCAAAAACTAAAAAAAGCTACAAAAGAAGTCAAATCATTTTGTTTTTCTGCCTATAAACATGTTTTTCGCGTCAAAAGGAACCATATTACAAAAAATGCGTCTCATGGTGAGACGCATTTCAATAGATACTGATCTGTATGCCGCATACATCGAATACCTAGTGGTCCATCCCTGCTTACTCCGTTTCGGCTCCCTTTGCAACCAGCGTATACAGGACTGCTTCCGACAACATGGAAAATGTCTGCTTCAATTCGCCCATTGTCGATTTCTTCAACTGTGCTTTCAGCACGGATTGGTCAATCGCTGATTTAATGTAGGTTTTAAAAGTCACCGCGTTAACCTGCTTATATCTTTGGTCCATAGTCGTCTCCTTTTGGCCTTCTAATCTTTGACTTCTCCTAAATTGAATTTTTGCCCGATATTCGCAGGAAAAGCTAAAACTTCTCAAAAAGTTGTTGGAAACGATCACATTTTCCTCGCTACAAAATTTACCCATCGACATTTTTTGCACATAAGCATTTGCAAAAGCGGGGCGGTGTTTGCTACCGCCCCGCTTCATAGGATTTAATTAAAATAAAGTAGATTCAAAAATAAATTCTTGCTTTACAACTCTTCTTGGGCAGGAACCTTAATTGTTTTATCTGATGGTATGTTGCTGTGAGATCGTTCACAAAATTTATTTATAATTAGGAAGTACTGATTAAAACGGGTACAAACTATACAAGCAGTCAATGCTGGAATTTTGTAATCAAATTCTAAGAAAACGGTTGTAAACAGAGAAATTTTGTGTTATACTTGTCAATATAAGCAACAGAGTAATTTATTCCCATCTACCTAAATCTCTTTTGCTAGGTAGCAAGTACAAAACTAATTAAGTGATAGGGCATCACTGAAAAAAGGCACAATAGGCCTTTCCAGACATCAATACCAGACATAATCACCAAAGGTTTATCTCAGTTAATGCCATTTGCAGAAAGGTCGATTATACTTATGAAATTTAAATTCTTTGCTAGGCTGGCGGCAACTATTGGGTCCACTTTGGTTGTTCTTTTGTTAATCAGCCTATGTGGATGTAATCAGGCGTTGGAAGAAGCCAAAGGGGATGATGGACAACAGGAAAATATTGAAGTTACAAACGGAGTAGAAGCCGGACCAGATATAATTGATGATGAACCTATTGCCCGTTATTATGGTTCAGTTGCCCTTTATGATTCATTTGGCCTTGTAAATTATGATATTAAAGTATTTGAGACTGATATCAATGCGATTGAGTTTTCGATCAAAGATTTTAATGACACTATTTTGCAACATTTTTGGCATGAACTTGATAGCAATTTTGACGCGATTTCAATCGGTCAAGGTTTGCAGATTGCAGATGTGAACTGTGATTCCAATCCAGATTTTATACTTGCTCTTGGTATTTTGGGGAAGAAAGAACCATTCATCTGTTTTGTTTTTGATCCAACCCAAAATCAGTATGTACCTTTAGATGAATTTGATAACTTGTATTCACCTCAATTTTTGCCTATGCAGCAAATTATTTTAACGCAAAATTTTTCTATAAAGGAAAATTTTAATGATAAATATTTTGTAGATACATGTTATGATAAATATAAAGTAGATGGATGCGATTTACAATTACTTGCAAGATTGATTGTGTATTCCTCAATAAATGGTGATGAGATTTGTTATACTGAGGAGCGAGTAGTAAATGGAGAATTGCAGACTACAGCTGATCATGTAACAGAAGAAATGTTTAATTGGAGTGACTGGGAGAGTGAGATTTTAATGTATCAGTCTTTATGCTTACCATGATTTTTAATGCGAATACTATGATAGGTCGGAAAAGAGAAGATTTTGCGTAAAGATTTCATTAAACTTTTAGACGCAGGATAAAGGCTGAGACAGCCAATACACAAAATGCCCAGGTCGGTGTGATTGTACCGCCTGGGCATTTTAGTTGTTTTACTTTAGAGCCTGTTCAATATTTCAACGTGCGCGAATAGATATTAAACAGGCTCTAAGATGATGGGTGCTTCCTGTAATTATTTTAGGACTTCTCCAAGGGATGTATAGTGGCCATGGCGCTTAGTTTCATCATTATAGCTTCCTGTAATTTCATAGGTGACAGTTCTACAGATTGACGCTGAATCACCTTTCCAGTTAGTTACCTTTGGAGAAACAAATTTGTTCCAGAACCATGATCCACTCGGACCGGGGTACTTAATTGCAACGTGTTGTGTAGCATACGTTGGCGGATTTGTAATTTTATCATCATACGGATACTTCTCTTTTTTGAATTTCTCATAATTTTCAAGAAAAGTGAGATGAAGAAGGCCTGCACCGTAAAAAGGAGAATACCTTGCGGGGCCTCCTATTCCAGCTTTATAAGTGGCCTCAACAAGTAGGCTGCCGTTGGAAGTTTCTCCCATACATTGTGCTAAGAAGTGCTTTGCCAATGCTTTCTTAGCAGCAAGGTCCGGTGCATATGTAGTACTCAAGTTGTTGATTGCGGTATTTAATTGTGGAACATAGAAGTTGAGCAAAACTCCCCAAAAACCGCATTGTGCCAGTAATCCCGCTGTGAGCGAAACCTTGCCAGTAGAAGAAATCCATCCTGTGCTGGAAGTGCTGTTTTCCAGCGCAAGAAAAGTTCGTTGTCCTACCGAACCATCATCGGCTAAATGGTTTGCTCTTTGAAATGCTTGTACTTTTTCGTACAGATCATCATTAAAACTTCCTGACGAAGAAACGGAATATCCTTTATTGATTAGCAGGGAACGGATTTTATTTACACCGTCACCGCTGCATCCTCTGCCTGCATAATCGAACCCATACCGTATCGCATTTACACTGGGTTTAAGAATATGTCCATCGCTATAAATGGGAAGCAGCTTTGAATCTATCAAGGCTAACGTTTGCTTGTTCACTGTCCCGGTAAGGGTTAAGTTGTTTTCCGTCTGAAAGCCTTTAACAGCTGCAACCGTGGTTTCACCCATCTTACCGTCATACGTATCGGTATTCACTGCATAATAACCTAATAGCTTCAGTGCTTTCTGAACAGCTTTAACGCCATCCACGGGGTTTGTTGCGTCAAGCTGATAGACGGCCGATCCATTTCGAATCTGAGCCAAAGTTATTCCTACATTGCTTGCCATAATTATACCCAACCTTTCAATTCTGTTGTATTTGTTCTATAAGGTGCTTTAGTTTTCTAAATGAGCAGATGCTAATTGCCTCCTGTTCCCTATGGTTTTTGGGGAGAACAACTACATTGTCACCTGTCTAGAGGTTACACTGGTTGTACTTGTACCAGAACTGTCTGCGGCATAAACTGAAACTACTGCCCGGTATGCGTAGCCAGAATATTCGGGTTTATAAGGAATCGATGCAGAGTGTCGGGTTGCATTACTGGCCTGCATTTCCGGTGCATCTGTAGGCGTAAGTGTAGATTCTGTAATCCAGCAGGAACCATTATATCGTTGGATATTGATTTCGCTTGCACCAATGTCATCCATAGAGGAAATTGCATCTACAGAAAAATATATCCACAGGTTTCCATCTATTCCCGCCTTAACCCTTGCAGAACTGCGCTCAATTCGACTGCTTGCACGCATATCCACTGCAAAGGCTGATGACGACATAATCATCAGGATTGCCAAAAACAGTGACATGCCGTGTGCTACCTTTTTATACACGCTATTACCATCTCCTTACTGTGTGCGCTCATAGGTGGACAGCACTATTTGCTTCAATATTTGCTTTTCGACAGCACCACTAATATAGCATTCATAGTGTTCTGTTACCCATGCAGCAGAGTTGCTGTTAATGTTTTCGAACAAGTAGACCGTCAACCCACTAACAACAAAAGAATCAACAGTCGTATCTGTTTTTTCCAATTGTTCGTTTGCATCGCCTTGATAGCGTTCAATTTTGATTTGTAGAAGATCGGTTCCATTATAGTATTTTGCGTATAAGGCTATAAAGGAGCCATCATCAATCCAACAATCTGCCTCGACGCTTTCAAATGCGTATCCTTCAGGAATCCATGTTGGCTCGGAAAATTCTGTTATACCGTAGTCGTCCAACGCTTCTTGAAGCGATACATAATTGGTTTTGTTGCTGCTACCGATTGCATCGTCTTCTGACGCAATGCCGCTTGTCCTATCGACTGCCCCATCAGAGCGAATAGTCCCCAAGCTGAACACCTCATCTGTCCAACGCGCTATAGCGCCAAAAACATCCACTCCTGCTGCTTGTGCGACAACCATGCCGCCCATAAGACAAATTGCAATAAGGGCAGCTACCAGTCCGACGCGCCAAACAGATCGTGCTTTGCGCTCGGGACTAACAACAGCGTCGTTTTTGGCAGGAAAGGTCTGGAGTAGCCTGTTTTGGAAATTGGCAAAAGAAGTATTCGTATCTGGCACTTCCGGCATGGGGGCTTTCCGGTCTAGCGCGGCAAGATATGCATCAATCAATGCGGAGTCATAATTCTCCTCGGTCATACTTTCCAAGGCTTCGTTCAAGCCATCAGTCAGTTCTTCTTCGGTCATGGCTTCCAGCATTTGCATAAACACATCGCCGTCGGCGGGGCAATTTGACGGACTGCCGTGCTGTTTACTCGCAGTATTATTCATAATGCACCTCCTGTCCCCTCATTATATACATGTGTTGAGAGGACTGTTTTGTGAAGAGAAATTTTGATTTTTGTCGAATCTGTACGAATGCACAAATTCTCTTTTTTGTATTTAGCTTGTTTGAACAAAATCCATATATGCTAGGTAGTTATTCTCGCATAAACTTCCGACACTTAATAACCGCCTGCGAAACCCATTTACGGCATAAATTCTCTGAAACACCTAACCGATCAGACATTTCACCGTAACTCATATTTTGCTCAAACCGCCAGATGAGTATTTCCCGTTCCATGGGTTCTAACTGTGTAGGCAGCAAGCTATCTAGTGGCAGATATACCGCTCTGGCAGGAACCTCGGTTACTGCATCCAAAGGAATATTTTTGCGAGACGGTGAGCGCAGTTCATTCATAATAAGATTTTGCAATGTTTGCATTAGCCATGCACCTGGTTTTGGATGCTGCATGAGTTTTGTCTGATTGAAAATTGCCAGCAGAAAAACATCCTGCACTAAGTCCTGTGCAAGTTCCCAATTCATTGTCCTGCGATATGCGACCTTAAACAGCCGCTCGTGTTCTTCATTGTACAAAGGCGTAATGAAGTCATTCCAATTCTGCTTCACAGTTCCACCTCCCATGGCTTATTTATCTATTGGCAGCTATTAACCGGCAAATTTCAACGCATAGATGTAATTCTTTTTCATCCATACCGGCCAATAGAGTAATTATCTCTTCACGTTTTATCTTTTCATGGGCTCCAATCAGAGTTGTCCCTAATAAGGAATTGCAATCTATAGAAAGCGCATTAGCAATGGCAACTAAGGTCGGCAAACTCAATTTTGTGGTTGCATTTTCAATATGGCTAACATGCTGCTCCGTCATATTGATTTTCTCTGCTAAATCCTTTTGTTTGAGTTTTAGGGCTATCCGGTATTTCCGTATGTTACGTCCGATTTCCTCATAATCCAATATCATTATACATATAGTCTCCCTTAAAAATAGAAGTCTGCAGGCGCTATAATCACCTATAAATATCGTAGCGGTTTTTATTCTGCAAATTAAGGGATTGTATAGGCTTTAATGCCTTTCTCGATATTATTCCTCTGATTTATGAGTTTTAGATGTACTTGAGCGGACAGAGCAGACCACTCACGGAACAAATATGATTGGCAAAATAGTAGGGCTGACAATAAAAATACGTCTCACGGTGAGACGCATTTCCCGACAGGAAACACGCCGCGCCGCGAGACGCATTGCCGCTTAGGTATTAACTGATAACTGCCACAGTAATTTTGAAATTTCGGTTAAATTCCCGGGGGGTTATAATTTTATCATCGCTCCCATCGTCTGCTCCATAAAACACGGCAATGCCATACGGGAAAATTTTGACTACTCCTGTCTTCCCGGTTCGCAGTTCTACAATTTCAACGGTATGAGCGATTTGTTCCGCAAATACCAGTTTTTGATACTCTGTCATAGTTCCTTACTCCCCATAATACAAGGGCCTACCTATGGTGGTAAATCCTGCCTGCCCTGTAATGACAACATTGTTTTGACCGCTGGCGCAGTGAATAATCAGGATGTTTCCGTCTTCGTCCCAGCCTCCCACAATGCCGACATGGGTATCTGACGGATAGAATACCAGATCACCGGGTTGCGCTTCGTCCCAAGTAATTGCTTGGCAATAGGTATGCTGCGCGTGAGCGCCCCCGCCGTGGCCCATTACATAGCTGCCGCCGGACATATTGTAAAATACCCAATCCACAAAACCGGAGCAGTCCATTCCATAGGGCCGGTAAGTGCCAGTGGAGGGACTGCCAGCCGCCCATACTTTCTGCATGGTTCCCCAGCGTGAGTCCCAGCCAACCACAAGAGACTTGCCGCCCCAAAAGTAGTTGACTTTTCCCACAAGGCGGCAAGCCGTTTCCACAGCGGCGTGGCGGTCCGGCGAGAGGCTGTCAGGAAGTCTCTGCAAGAGTTCGCGGGCCTGTCCCTCTATGGCGGATAGATCGGTAAGCAGTATGTCTACTGTGGCAAGTTCGGCTAAAAGTTCTGTCAGGGCCTCATTCTGATAATCGGTAAAGGCATACTCAGTCCGCATATCGTCAGCCGATTTTGCTGTAATCGTGATGTGCAGGATGCTCTCTGTCCAGCTATCATCTGTGTCATCATCGGGATTGCTATCTGGGTGGTCTATGGTTTCCACTTCTGAGGTAACAGCGCACATATCCCAAAATACAGTTTTTAGCCGTTCCACACGATCCGGCGTCAGCGCAGCTACGTCTACGCCGTCATCCGCGCCTGCGGTTTTTACTGCAAATACGGCGACAACCTCGCGCCAGTCCGGGCCTTGGCCTTGAATGTCAATGCTGCCATAATCGCCGGTCTGCAGCGTCTCCAGTGTGTTGGACAACTCCATATTGAGATTTCCAACAGTGACATTGAGCGGAACAGCATCCGGGGCCGGTTCGTCTGCAAAGAGAATACCAAAAGGAGAGGCGAGGATCGCCGCAGTAAAAATAATCAGACAAAAAACCGGGATCAAAACCGCGCCGCCCACCAGTCCGGCAAGTGCGCTTATTGCAGAGGATGCTGCTTTTGTTATAGCCGCAAAAATCTTCCGAGACAGATCCACCGTTGCTTTTGTTGCACGTTTAGAGTGCTGCAGCAGCTTACGTTGAGCGTTTCGCTGGACACGCTGCCGCATCCGTTCCAATGGCCTAACCGCAGCCTTTCCCTTTTTCACTCCGGGTTTTGCCTTTGCAGGGGTGTGGACTGCCGCTGCACTCTGGCGCGTCTTTGGAATAAATGCGCCTTCAGAGGGCTTTTCCTTCAACGCAAAAGAGCGCCTTGGGCGCTCTTTGATAGGATTGATAGATTGATTGACAAGCGGAGCAGAGTTCTGTTCAATAGGGCCTTTGGGCATTGCAGGCAAATCAACATTCTGAATGGGCTGAATGGATTCGATCTTGTTGCGCCTGCCAATATTGCGCTGTGCGTCAGCAACGATCTTCTTCCGCATACGCTCTCGCGGTTTAGGCGGGATATATTCTGATCTGCTATCGGGTGTGATTGGTTGGCGCAGAGACGTGAACAGGGATGTGTGTCCCTCTTGGGCGCGAATTGCCCTTTCTCTGCTTTCTCTATGCGGTTTCCGCTTTTCTGTAACAGCAGTCTGACGCATACCGGCTTCCCTTGTCAGCGGCGGTGTTGCCTCTCGTTCCGTAACCGAGCGGGAAGCTTTTGCTGATAAACGCCCTTTATCGGTGTGGGGAGTTGCTATTTTAGAATGTTGGTCTTCTGAGGGAGAAAACTCTCTTGCCTGCTTTGCAGTTGGGCGGCGGGTTCCTTTTGGTGTACGCATCCTGTCAGGATGGGGTTCCGTTGGCCTCTCCCGGATTTTATTGGGCCGGTATTCCCGCAGGGGATAAGCTGGATCGCGCTGGACCTCCGCAGTTCGCGTCCGCATATCATCCGGGGCCTTTTGCCGTATATTTTCCCGTGCCGGAGGTGGCGCAGGTTCCGCATCTGCTGTGGGTGGTTCGCTGGAAACCGATTCTGTGCGCTGCTTTTTCTTCTGCTCCTTTCGCCTGTGGCGTGAAATGGATTTTGTAACCGCATCACTGGTATGCTCCCGGATGCTGTCAGCGGTGGTATAGATTTTTTCTTCAACCCGTTCTGCGGCCTGGACTTCCGGGGCCGTATCCGTATTGCCGCCAGCGTCCCGGCCCCGCTGACGCTCCACAAGTTCCTTTCGGAATTTTGCCGTCATTTGTCGGCGCTCATCTGATTTTATGGGACTGCTTTTTGTGCCGCCTTTTCCCTTGATTTTGTCGTTTTCCTTTCGCTCCCGTGCTTCGGGCAAAATATTCGCCTCCTATCAATAGTAAAATATGGCTAGTGCCGGACAAACCGGGAAATGCGTCTCACGCTGAGACGCATTTCCCGGCAGTCACTCAGTTCTCGCCCGGAGTAGTGGACATCAAACGGTAAAGGCCGGAGTCTCGCGGGATCGTGTTGGCAAAAGGCACAAGCGCCCCTCCAAACCGTAGGAGGCCGTGGCCAGGATCAGCGTTGGTGATGTAGCTCATCTGTGTGTCGGAGATGTGCAGCAACTTAGAAAGTTCGGCCCGGTCGGTGGCGGACTGGTTGAACAGCAGCAGAAATTCGCTGTTGGCCAGCATGAGCCGTGCCGTCTCGGACTTCAGACATTCCTCCACATTTTGCGTTGCCGCCGTCATGATTCCGGCGTACTTCCGAAAGCGTTTCCACGCCCGGTAGAGAAATTCGCCGGAATAGTGGTATTTGAAATACAGGTAGCACTCGTCAATGAATACCCATGTAAACTTGCCGCGCTTACGGTTCTCCATTACCCGGTTTTGGATGGCCTCCAGCGTTACCACCAGAGCCGTGGGTCGAAGCTGCTCCCCCATCTCGTAGAGATCAAGGACAATGAGGCGGTTGTCCATATTGACGTTGGTGGGATGTGCAAATACGTTCAGACTTCCCTCGGTGATGAGTTCTGCGGCAAGGGCAATTTCCCGCGCTTCCGGATCAACCTGCTTCAGCACTTCCTCCCGCCAGTCGGTAAGCAGGGGCATCCGCACTTTGCCCTTCCCTTGGAAGTAGTTCTGATAGATATTTGCCGTACAACGGTCAATAATGGACTTATGACTGGCACTCATGCGCCCCGCGCCCATCTGCTGTTCCAAGATGCTGGTGATGATCTCGGACTTCATAGCAACAGGGTTTTCATCGTCAGCGTAGCCGCTGGCAAGATCAAGTGGGGAAATATGGTGCTGGCTGTGGGGAGAAATTTCAATGACTTCACCCCCCAAGGCACGGGCCAGCGGGCCGTATTCGCGCTCGGCATCAATGATAATGATGTCATCGCTGGTACTCAGCCTAACCTCGGTAATAGCATCCTTCATGCCTACACTCTTACCGGAGCCGGATACGCCTAAGTAAAATCCGTGGGGGGAAATAAGCCTCTTGCGATCACAGATCAAGAGGTTACGGGAAATGGCGTTGATGCCGTAGGACAGTCCACCGGGATCTTGGATTTCCTGTACCCGGAAGGGCATAAGGACGGCGGCGCTCTCGGTGGTCAGGGTACGCAAGGCTTTGACACGCCGGAGACCATAGGGCAGGACGGTGTTCAGCCCGTCCTCCTGCTGGTAGCGCAAAATGGAAAATTGGCAGAGGTGTTCCCGGCCTATGGACAATAGCGTTTCCGTATCAGCATCCAGTTGTTCCAGCGTATCCGCGACATGCACCAGCGTCACCACGGCAAAAATCATGCGCTGGTCGCGCTCGGTGAGATCGGAAAGAAACTCCTTTGTCTCCGTCCGTAGCTGCTCCAACTCGTAAGGGATCGCCGCTGTAAAATTGTTTTTGTCGTTCTGCCGCTGCTGCCAACGGGTGATGTCACTCTCCACGCCTAAAATCCGGCTCTGTATCTCTTTTACTGCCTCGTCGGTGGGGATAGGCAGGATGTCGATGGACAGCATGAGGCTTCGGTCAAAGTCGGACAGGTCGGAAATCATATCGTCCTCAATATAGCTGGCGTAGTCCTTGAGAAAGAGGACGCGCCCGTATTTGCCGCCCATTTCAAAATGACCGGCCCGGAACCGCATACCGTCCGGGCAAACAAGGTCTTTGAAGTCTATTCCGTGCCGGATCGCCGCTGTTTGGTCGAATGTGAAATACTGTTCCTCTCCGGGCCGGAAAAAGTCGTGGAGGATACGGAGCCGGTCATGGTTGCCAACCTCCCGCGCCGTACTGTCCAGCCGCCCCAAGCTCTTTGTCAGGTTTCCGTCCACGCGCCGGAAATAGGAGCGGGTTTCCTCAATCTTCCGCTGGGGGACGGACAGGGTGATATACTTCTCCTGCACAAGATTATTGCTCTCAGCGGCGCGGGACTTCAGAATGGCGTTGGCCTCCTGCCGGTACTCGTCCAGGCCGTCCCATTGATCCTCCATTAGAATACTGCTCTCAAAGTCCACAGGATTCAGACGGCGGTTGATAATTGTGATTTTGGTGGCGGCATCGGTGGGCAGGGAGTTGAGGACGCCGCCGTAGGCCAGGAAGATGCCCCGCCGCTCCTCATCGGAAGAGGCGGCGTAGTTTACATCGGTCAGCCGCCAGCTTTTGCTGTGCCGGTTCCCTACAAGCCAGATGCCGTCCGGATACACACACCTGACGGGGATCGTCTCCTGGACGCTGCGAGGAATAGTAAATTTTTCGCGTTCGCTCTTGTTGGCAGAGACAAGGGATTTAATCAAAGTCTCTCCCTCCTTTCCGCTTCATAAATTCGTAGTGAAAGTTTTTGGAAATGAAACGGCGCTCCCCGGCGCAGAGAATTTCGGACTTGATAAAAGCCCATGCAAACTGCTCCAGCGTCATGCCGTTGTAGTTGAAAAAGCCCGCCAGGGCAACGGGGGCGGCGGCGAGGATACAGAGCCAGCTTGCCGTTTCCTTACCGGTGGCGGGACTGAGACCGAGGTATACGCCTACGGCCAGCCCCACGCCAACGGCGGCGCAGAAAAACTGACGGGCCGACAAACCGAAAAAGATTGTCTCCTTGTGCTGTCGGACTTCTTTTGGGATTTTAATTTCTATAATTGCTCACCTCTCATATTGACAATGTTTGTGAAATAGGCGATACTTTCAAATGGGTGATGAAAAATGGCAAAGAGAAAATATAATGATGATAATAAGCTACAACCAGAACAGCTTGACCCTAAAGCGATTTGGTTTAATGCCAATCTGTTCTTAAAAGCCGCAGAGCGATGTGGCTCAGAGAGCGATGGGCATAATTGGTTAGTTGTTCCAGAGATTGTGAATAGCACCTTTGCTTGCGAGTTGTTTATGAAGTGCATTATATTGATACATGGGACTGAACAACTTGCTCATACTCACAGCTTAAAGAAGCTATTCAATTTGTTACCATCCAACATACAATCAGAAATTCAAACTGACCTGAGTTCCCTCTGTGAAGATTTTGATAGGAGATTAGCCGAAATATCGGATTTATTTGAGGAATGTCGGTACGCATTTGAGTATGAGCGCCTATGCCTCAATTTACCATATCTACGAAAGCTAACGCGCCTTTTGTGGACAATCTCTGTTAAATTAGTTTCTGAATTAACGTAGAATTGACCAGTCAAAAGTGCTATTTACCTCGTTTCCCCACACATCCCAGCCGGGGACGGGACGGCGGGCAAATAGTTCCACACGGGGAACGTCGCCCATGAGCGCCACAATGCGCCGCCGCGCCTCGTCCGGTTTTTTGCTGTGTTCCTCAACATGGGAAATGATCACCTGATGCACGTTCTTCGCCTGCCGCCTGGGTTGGCCTTTGGTGGCCAGCAGACAGATCTCGGCGTTGGAGCGCGTCCAGTAACCCATACCCCAATAGATACTGTCCGCTTTAGGGGCCAGCTTGATCCATGTGAAGCCAACGGTTTTGAATGTGAAACCCCACGCCCGGATCACGTCCAGCGCCTCCTGCAGCATCGGGTAGGTGGCCCATAGGAACAATACGCAGTCTTTCCCAGCGAGTCCGGCCACGGGCAGGGCCTTGATGTCCTCCAAGTGCATGGTGGGATAATGACGCTCAGCCACGCCTTGTCCTTTCCACGTCTGATAGCGCCAGGGCGGGTCTGCATATATTACACCGTATTTACCTATAATCCGAACATCTCCTTCACAATGCGATTTGCTCCCCGGACTAATCCGGTAAGGATCAGCATATTGAAGATAAGCTGTCCGATATACTCCCACGCCATTGTTACAGCGGGTAGGCTTGTATTTACGGCGGGGGCGCTGCTGGACAGGAATGCCGAATAGATCAAGCAAGCCAGCACGATGACCGCGCCCTCCATGCACACGCCGATGTAGCTTTTCAAGAACGCTCTGCCGCTGGAGGACGTGGTTTGTCCCGCAAAGGACGCGAGGGGCAGAGGGGCCAGCGCGGTGAACATATAAATCCGGAAAAAGCGTCCATAGACGGTAAGCAAAAGAATAAAGGACATCACGGTGATAAAAAGGGTTCCCAGCAGAGAAACAAGCCACAGAGGGATGCTTTGCAGCAGCCCTATACCCTCAATGGCGGTCACAATCTCGCTGGGCAGGTCTGCCGCCGTAGAAATGGAACCGCCCAGCCCGCTCATTACAGTTTGGGTAATGCCGCCACAGACGCTGAAAATAGCGGTCATAATTTCCATACAATACCCTACGGCGGTTTTAGCCAGGATGAACCGGATCAAATGACGCAGTACATATTCCGGCCTCTGGAAGTCCCGGAAGCTGGCGGCGCTCTGGAAGATCGCCATAGCGAAAAACAGCACCAAAAGTCCGTAGCCGATGCCTACCAGGGCATTGTGGATGCTGAGGATTAGACTCCATATCGTCCCGTCCTTGAATGTCTCCGGGGATTGGGTCAGCAGCGTCCATATTTCTGCCAATTTGTCATTCCAGCCTGCCAATGCGCTCTCTAAATTGCTGACGATCCAGTTATCGCTCAAAATAGCACCTCCTTCGCTGGGGGAAATGCGTCTCACGGTGAGACGCATTTCCCCGGATAACTGGCTGCTTGGTTTATATCGCGCCGATGGTGGTCAGGATTTCCTTGGAAAAGGCTATCATAAGCCCACCGAACAGGCACAGGAACCCCTGTGTCCTCTGGCTGGCATCGTGGGACTGGATGGACATACCTACCTGCACGATGCCCCAGCCTAGGATAATGACGCCCAGGGCCTTAATGATGGAGAAAATGAAGTCGGACAGGTTGTTGACGATGTTCAGCGGATCGGAGCCGCTTGCAAAGGCCGTCATGGTAAGCGCCGCACAAGCGGCCAGCGTCAATGCGGCAGAGAAATAGATACGGCTGGCGCGGCAATCCCGCCGGAGTTGTTCCCGTGTGCGGACATTGCGAGACATAGAATTGTGGAATACCTTTTTCATAAAAAATTCCTCCTGATTATTCAAAAATTTCTACATCGTCCAGCGATGTAAAGGAAAAGTCCAGATCGCCCACATCGAATAGGCAAACTGGACTGTGTATATAAGCGGCTGCGCCCCCGTCAGCCGTAAATTTGATAGCGGGGTGCTTCATAAGGTCGTACTTGTCATCAATGACCGGCGCTTCGCCGCGAATGAGGACAATGGCCTTTTTGTTATCCAGCATCCGCACTTCATCGGGCGTAAGTAATTCACGCCCGGCCTGTTGAAAATTCTGACTGTACGATCCGTTGCGCCCCTTGCTCTGGCTACTGGTCTGCGTCTGGATCGTCTCCTTGCCCAGCAGCTCGGAAACATATTTGTGCGTACTTTGCTCATTTCCGCCTAAATAGATAAATGCATCCGCATTGCCGATGATGCCCTCCCAGTCGTCTTTGAAAAGGGCCTTTAACTGCGATATGTTTTGCAGTATAATCGTAGCCATCACGTTACGGGAGCGCATGGTAGCTTGGAGCCGGGCATAGCCGTCCGGCAGGGAGACGTTGGCAAACTCGTCGAACATGAGCCGGACGGGAATGGGCAGACTGCCGCCGTGTACCTTGTCGGCTTGAAAGTACAGCTCCTGGAACGCCTGGGAATAGAGCATACCAACAAGGAAATTGAGGCTTACATCGTTGCTGTCCGGGATAATGCAGAAAATAGCCTGCTTCCGCTCCCCCAGCTTCCCCAGCTCCATCTCGTCCCGGCTGGTGATGCGCTTTATCTCCGGCAGGGAAAAGGGCGCGAGGCGCACGGCGGCGCTGATCAAGATGCTCATGGCTGTTTCGCTGGGGGCCTGCTTGAACACCTTGTACTGCCGCACGGCGATGTGGTTTGGGTTTTCTTCCTCCAACGCTTGAAAGAGCAGGTCAAGGGCGGAAACGTGGTCGCCGTCCCCCTCCTTGGCCGCGCCGTACTCCAGCATGGTCAGCATCATCTCCATGTTCTGATCCTCCGGCGGGGCCTCATGCAACAGGTAAAGCATAAGGGCGCTGTCCAGGGCTGTTTCGCTTTTCTCCCAAAACGGGTCATTGGAATGGGCGTTTTTGGGGGTGGTGTTGCGGATAAAGTTTGCAATCAGTTTCAGCACGTCGGCATCGTTGCGGATGTAATGGAACGGGTTGTAGCAGTCGGAACGGTCCGGGTCAACCAGGTCGAAAACCTTGATGGTGTAGCCCTCTCGGAGCAGCAGGGAAATGGAGTCGCGGGCGAGTTCTCCTTTTGGATCGGTCGCTATATATGAAGCGTTGGCCTCATATATATTGGGCTTCACTATGTAGCGGGTCTTGCCCGCGCCAGATCCTCCTACAACAATTTGCAACAGGTTCCGGAAGTGCTGGCGGCTGTTCAAGCTCATCCGCAGGTTCTGTGTCAGAATGGCGTTGCGGTGTGGATCTTTGTCCCGGTATTTGCGGTCAAGCTGGCGGGGGTTCCCCCAGTGTGCGCTGCCGTGTTCCTCGCCGGGCCTGCGGTTCTGTTTGCCGGAAATATACAGCACCACGGCAAAGGCATACGCCACCAGTGCCCCCAGCATGAATTTAAGGGTGTAGGGCGTCCAGCGGAGCAGAAACGGGTGGTCGGCCCATTGGGAAAACTTGCCCAGCGTCTCAAAGATGGTCATGCCGTCCTCATAGCCAGAGGCCAGCCCCGCGCCGATCCATAGGACGGGCAGGGCGAAGAGCAGCCATTGGGAATAGCTGTTGTCCGATTGATTTTTCACCGCCCACCCCGCCTTTTCGCCGGGAACTCCTGCCGCGTCCCCTGCTCAGGCCGGAGTGCGGCGAAAATGGATTCTCGGTTATGCTTCACTCCCTTGTCTGTCGCTCCGCCCTGGGTGATGGTGGCGGTGTGCAGTCCCCGGATGCCGTGGGCGGCTACCCGTCCAAAAAAACAGCCGTCCAATGTCGCGTTCAAAAAGCCAATGCCATCCAATTCGCAGTCAACGGTATTGCAGGATGTCAGGCGTGCTTTCTGGAACGAAACATTTCGCAGGGTGCTGTCGTGGAAATGGGTGTGGGCGATGGACGCATCAAAGAACGTGGCGTACTGTATGGCGCAGCTTTGAAATTCGGAGCTAAAAATGCTTGCCCCGTCAAAGGTGGCCTCCCTGACCCGGCACACGGCAAAGGTGCAGTCGCTGAAAGTGGAGAAATTAAAATCCGTGTGGTCGGGTACGCAGTAGAACGTTACCCGGTCAAAGTAAGTTTCGCGGAAAAAGTTGGGGGGAAAGCCCTCTTTTGCCGCTTGGTCATAGAGCCGTTGATTGACAATTTTTAGCTTGCGGCCTATGGGAGAGTCAAACGTCCGATATTTGTACTGCTTGTCGCTGCTCTTGGTGTAGGGCTGGGTCAGAAGCTCCTTTTGTGTCAAAAACGCCTGTATCTCCCGGCTGATTTCCTCCACCCTTTGAGCGTAGTCCTCACCGCCCGTATTCCGCAGACCAATTAAAAAAGCGTCCACTGTCCGCTCTGTCCGGCCCTGCAAAATATCGTTGATTGTCCGTACCGTTTGGGCGCGATTCATGCCGTTGTAGTGCTGTGGCCTCATATCTTCCAAAAGGTCAGCGGCCCGGATGCTGATTTGATGGCTTCCCATCACTTTTCTATGCTCGTCTATCATATTCGCCTCCTTTAAGAAAGCGGAAATGCGTCTCACGGTGAGACGCATTTCCGGCTCAAAATTGGTGCTGGGAAAACCGCGCTCCAGCCCAGGGGGGCGCTCTTGCGTTTGACCGGGGCGCGGGCACGCGGTCCCTGCTCATCGTCGGCCAGCCTGTTTTTTTGCTGGCCTCTTTAGCTGTTCCAAAAACTGAGGCTTCAGGACAGTAAGCACGGCCTCGCGGTGATGCCACAATTCCTCCAGTGTGGCCGCTCCTTTAGTGATCGCGGCAGAGCGTAGATTGCGGATGTCACAGGCAGCCGTTCGGGTAAAAGCGCAGTCATCCAATGTTGCACATAAAAAGTCAAGGCGTTCTAATGTGCAGTCGGTCATGCTGCAGGACTTCATATGCGCCATCTGGAAAGAGACATTTTTCAAACTGCTGTCGTAAAAGCGGGTGTGTGCGATAGTGGCCTCCCCAAAATTAACATTGTCCAGCGCACAGCTATGGAACTCACCGCCGTAAAAGGAACAGTGGCTAAAATCGACATATCCATTGATACGGCATACTGCAAAGGTGCAGAGATCAAATACGGAGTTGCTGCAATACTGCCCATCCGGGAGGCAGTAGAGTGTTACCCGGTGAAAAAAGGAATCGCGGAAAAAGCCCGCCGGAAAGCCGTCTTTTGCCGCTTGATCGTAAAGCTGCTGGTCGATCACTTTTCTCCCGTTGTGCATTTTATAGCTGTACTGAGCATCGCTGATTTTGGTGTATCCATGAGACAAAAGTGATTTTTGATGCTGGAAGTCCTGAATATATTGACGGAGCATGGATCTGTCCTCGTCATAATCTTTCCAACCTCTGCATACTGCGTCTACCTCGGCCAACAGATCCACAACCGTGCGTCCGCCCCGCCCTTGCAGAGTATCGTTTAGGGCAGGGACAATTTTTTCGCCATCCCCATATTTTTCGTGGTCGCACATGGAGAGGTAGTATTTCAGACTTCGGCTGATGTCCAGGCTGCTCCGTACTGCCTTAAAGTCATCCATGGTGCTTCCTCCCCCGCTTACCGTTTGGGGCCAGTCCGCTTTTTGGGCTTCTGCGTTACGGCCTTGATCTTTGCCAAATTGAAGCCCCAATCCTGCGGACGGATTTCCCGGAGACTATCGCCCCATTGGACGGGGGTACTGGATTTGCAGAAGTCTCCAATCAGCCTCCGTTCAACGACGCAGAATTTCTTGCCCTTTTCGGCCCCCCTGGGGGCAAAAGCAAAAGCGTGGGTTTCTGTCTCGTCGATGTAGTAATAGGCCGGGCCGCTGGATCTGTCGGTCGCCAGTAAATAATATTTTTCGTAAAACTCAGGCTCCCTGACATAATCCAGCGGCACATACTTCGCGCCGATCTGCTCCATGCGCTCGGCAAATTCACAGATATGGTAGATGCCGCCCCCAACTTCTGTATGGTACTCGTCGATAAAGCGGCATACCCGTTCAACCGGTTTCCTGTCGGGGTAGGTGATTCGGATGCGCCCACCATCCGGGATATGGAATAGGGTTTGATTGTCGCTGTTGATAAAGCGGATGTACTTTTTTTCGATCATAGACTTCCTCCCGTTTCAAAGAGGAAATGCGTCTCACGGTGAGACGCATTTCCCAGAAGATTTTTAATAGCCGGTGCGGGGCAGAGGAGCGGGCTTGCCGTAAACCTTAGTCTCCCAGCGGGAAACGGCCTGCACCCATACGCCGTTGTATGTGCCGCCCACGTCAGCCACGTTGACAAAGCTACTGCCAGCGGCAAGGCCGGAAACTGCGGTGCAATAGAGCATGGGGGTTTCCACCTGACTAAAGCCTCCGGGAGCCTGACCGAACACGAACATGATTTCTGTGACACGTTCGTTAGCGGCGAGTCCCAGGGCGGCGGGGCTGGCGGCGAGGGTATAATTCTGACTGGTACTGAGGCTGTCTGCCAGAGTCCGATAATCGCCGGTGTTGTTCACCTTATAGACGATTTTATAGGTTCCGGGGAAATTGTAGGTGCCGGTGACAACCTTATCCAGCCGGACGGCGGTGGGCAGGGTATCCCTCCAGTAGAACGACTGGAGCATGACATTACTGCTGTTGCCGATTTTGGAGAACACATAGCGGACAGGCTGGCCGCTGGTGGCCTCTTTCGGCCCAGTCTTGGTAATAGATACGCCAGTAGACAGAGCCTTGTTGGTAATTTCCAGTTTCACAATTTGACCGCTGTACTCCAATACGGCGGTATAGGTCTCGCCAGACGCTCCGTAATTTGCCGGAGCCTTGGTCTCCCGGATGGTGTAGCGGCCCAGAGGAAGCTGCTTGGAGGACGCGAGGCCATTTTGCCCGGAGACGATGGTATCCACCTTGTTTCCGTTGCGCTCGTTGTAAATCTCAAAGGTGGCCCCTGCCAGTAGCGTCCCGGCGGGCAGGCCGTTGGTGGGGTTATACTCTGCGGACTTCTTCACGATTTGGATTTGTCCGCGAATGGCGGTGTTGGGCCAGGTAATCGTAGTGCAGCCGCCGTACTCCACGTAGAAGGTCTTGGGTTGCGTGTCCAAAATATAGCCGTCCGCGCACTCAATTTCCCGGATAGTGTACTTACCGTCTGCCAATTCCTTGTCGATGTATACATATCCCTCGTTGTCGCTCTGGTACGTGCCGATGGGATTTCCTTTGGCATCTGAGACAAGGAATTTTACGCCATAAATTCCCTCGCCGGTTAAACTGTCAACCTTGTGAATGAGGGCACTTCCGGCCTGCCGGTTGGTGATTTCCAGTGTAGCAATGCCGCCGTCCGTCACTTCAATCTGATAGGGCTGGCTGTCGAGGCGGTAGCCCTTGGCGGCTTTCAATTCCGTAACCTTATACCAGCCCTTTTCCGCTTCAGGCAGAGAAATTACCCCATTTCGGTCGGTGATATAGGTTCCAATTATCTCGCCATTCATCTTACGGACTTCAAACTGTACGCCGCTGATTCGCTCCCCGGTCTCCTCGTCCGTCTTGATGATGGTGAGGCCCCCAATGGGTGTATTCTCAAAAGTGATTGTCTGCGTATCGTTGGCGTTTACCTGCACTGTCTGGCTCTTGGCGTTGGGGTCGATCACATAGCCGTCAACCGTTTCGATCTCTGTAACGATGACCGTGCCGGTGATGCCGGAAATGATAATCTGGCCCTCGGTGTTGGTAGTGTAGTAACCGTTGCTGGAAATTCTGCCGCCGTCCATATCCACATTGGAGCCGTCCGCATAGGTGATTTTGAATTTCACTCCGGCCAGCGGTTTCTTAGTCAGTGCGTCAACCTTATTGATAATCAAGCCTCCTGCCTTCTTATTCCAGAAGGTCAGGGACTGCGCTTCGCCCTCCTTGATAGCGATGCTCTGCGGCCTGCTGTCAAGGATATAGCCGTCCAGCGTCCGGGTTTCTTTAACGGTGACGGTGATGCCGGGGGTAAGGCCGGGAACGGAAATACGCCCGTCCTTATCCGTGGTGTAATAGCCATTGTTCGGCCCTACCACGGCCCCGGTGCTGTCCGTTACCAAAAACTCCACGCCAGCCAGCGGCTCGTTGGCGCTGCCGTCAACGTATTTCTGGATTGTCAGAGTGTTGGAAGGAATGTTATAAAAGGTAAGCGTCTGTGTCTCCTGGGGATTGACGGTGACGGTCTGGCTCTCTCTGCCCGGTTCAATAGTGTAACCGGACAGGGGCCGGGTTTCCTTTACAACAACTGTTCCAGTGATGCCGGAAATATGGATTTCCCCGTGGTCGTCTGTGGTATACAGGCCCTTGCTGGAGAGATGGCCGTTATCGGTATCCACATAGCCGCCCTCTGCATAAACAATTTCAAATTCGACGTTAGCCAAGGGCTTACCCGTCAGCTTATCTAATTTACGGATAATCAGCGATCCGGCGCGTTTGTTCCAGAAGGTCAGGTGCTGGCCCTTTCCCGCCTCGATCTTGATGGACTGCGGCCTGCCGTCCAAAACAAAACCGTCCACGGTTTTTACTTCCTGTGCGGTGATGGTTACGCCGGGTTCCAGTCCCTCCAGAACAATCTCGCCTGCGTTGTTGGTGTAGTAGATGCCGCCGTCCGGGTTCAGAGGGGCACCGCT
This sequence comes from Clostridiales bacterium, assembly GCA_009774055.1. GTDB lineage: Bacteria > Bacillota > Clostridia > Oscillospirales > Oscillospiraceae > Pelethomonas. The sequence goes on along the minus strand of VSNB01000002.1, from coordinate 7,727 downwards.
CCCATCCGTTACCTTGAACGCTACGCCAGCCAGCGGTTCATTGGCGGTTCCCTCAATGTACTTATGAATGGTCAGCGTCATTTTGGGATCATTCTCAAATGTGAGTCCGTTGCCGTTGTTGCCGCCGGAACTGGTTCCGCCGCCGCTGGTGAAGCTGTTGCCCGTGCCGTTCTTGACAATGATTGTCTTGGGCGTGGGGTCAAGCACATAACCGCTGGGAACTCTGGATTCACTCACGACAACGGTACTGCCGGGGATAAGTCCGGTCACAACAACGGTTCCGTCCTTGCCGGTGATATAGCGGCCCAGTACATTGCCATCGCCGTCCTTAACCGTAAATTCCGTACCGGGGATAGGCTTGCCCGTCACGGAGTCCAGCTTCGTCAAAGTCAGACTGCACAGAGGGTCGTTGAGGAATGTCAACGTCTGCGTATCCATGGGATTGACGGTGACAGTCTGCACCTGTGTTGCCGGGTCGATTACATAACCGGGGGCTGCTTTCATTTCCTTTGCAACGATAGTCCCCACAACGCCGGAAACACGGATTTCCCCCTTGTCATTGGTGGAGTAGATGCCATTGGACGAAAGGTGTCCGTTGTCGTTATCTACATAGCCGCCGTTAGCATAGGTCAGCTGGAACTCGGCCCCAGCAATCAATGCGCCGGAAACTTTATCCTTCTTCTGGATCACCAGCGTTCCCGCTCTCTTATTCCAGAAGGTAAGCTGCTGGACGTGTCCGGCTTCAATTTTGATGTCCTGCGGGGTCCCGTCAAGTACATAGCCCTCTACTGTCCTAACCTCGCGGGCAATCACTACGGTTCCGGGTTCAATGCCGGTCAGGACGATCTCGCCGGATTTATCGGTGTAATACAGGCCATCGTCCGGGCCGACAGCAGCACCCGCGCCGTCCACCACTCGGAACGCAACGCCGCTGAGCGGTTCATTTTCGGTTCCTTCCACAAACTTCCGAATAATCAGCGTTGTGGTGGGCGTGTTGTAAAAATTGATGGTCTGGGTGTCATTGGGATTGATAACCACAGTCTGCGTCCGGGTATTGGGGTCAATGCGGTATCCGGGGATCGTCTCCAACTCCGTCACCACAACTGCGCCAGTGATGCCGGAAAGAATAATCTGTCCGTCCCGGTTCGTGTAGTAGATTCCATTGGAGGAAACCTGTCCGTTCTTGTTGTCCACAACTTGCCCGTTGGCGTACTTGATTTGGAACTTCACTCCCTCCAGCGGGGAATTGTCAACAGAACTCAGCTTGTTAATGATAAGGTTGCCCAGAGGCTGATTGAACACTTCCAAGGTGTAAGTCTGATGGTCCTTGATTTCAACCGCATGGGGCGTATCGTCAAGAAGGTATCCGGGCTTCGCCTGCACCTCGCGCACGATATAGCCGCCGGGTTCCAGATTGGGCAGGGAAATAAAGCCCCGCTCGTCTGTGCGGTATTCTCCGTTGGAATTTCCGACAACTGTGCCGTCCGTCCGGGTGATTTTGAAAATGACATCGGCCAGCGGCTCCTTCGTAGCGGAGTCCATCTTCTTCACCAGAAGTCCGCCCAGGGGCATGTTGGTGAAGGTCAAAACCTGCGTGTCGGCCTCGCTGACAACAACGGTCTGCGGCGCAGCGTTCAGCAGGTAGCCGTCAATCGTTTCAACCTCCGTTACAACATAGGTATTGGGGTTGAGTTTCCGGAGGTAAATCTGCCCGTTTTCGTCTGTGGTGTACAGGCCATTGCTGGAGGTCTGGCCCTCGTTATCGGGTACGTTTTCCCCATTAGCGGCGGTGATTTTGAATTTTACACCGGGAAGGGCTTTCCCGGTCACGCTGTCGGTCTTGCGGATCAAAAGCCCGCCCTTGGGGGTATTGGTGATAACAACCGTCTGGGTGTCGCCGTTGGCACCAATGACAACATTGGTGCTGGGCGCATCCATCACATAGCCTGCCGGGGCCTTTGTCTCCGTCAAAACGTATGCGCCGGGGGCCAGATTGGAAAGGCGGATTTCTCCGTTGCTGTCCGTGGTAAACAGTCCGTTCTGGGTAAGCGTGGATGTGCCGATCACGCCGTCCAGCCCTACCTCGCAGCCTGCCGCTGTGGTGACACGGAACTCTGCGCCGGGGATCGGCTGGCCGGTAATGCTGTCCCGCTTCTGAATAATCAGCTTTCCCTTGGGCTGGTTCTTAAAGGTCAGGCTGACGGTGCGGCCCTCTTTGATTTGCACGGTCTGACTTTGGGTGTCGATGATAAATCCGGCAGGGGCGCGGGTCTCGGTCACAACAACGCTCTTACCGGGCTTCAGCCCCTCAATACGGATTTCGCCTGCCTCATCGGTTCTGTAAATGCCGTTGGAGTCTCCGATCAAGCTGCCATCGGCATACATGACTTTGAACTCGGCATTAGCCAGGGTTACGCTGGGATTGACGCTGCAAACTTTCCGGATAAGCAGAATACCGTCCGGGCTGTTGTCGAATTTGACGGTGACAACATTCTGCACTCCATCATCGGAAATATAGACGGTTTCTGAGGAATTGATGATGCTATATCCGTCTGCGGGGCTGATTTCCTCAACGATGTAGGTTCCGGCAGTCAGGCCCGTCCAGATGGCGGTTCCATTCTGCCCGGTGGTTTTCTGCCCGATGACCGTGCCGCCCGTGCCGGAAGTGCCGCCCAAAAATCGAAGCTGGAAGGTACATCCGGGAAGAGCCTCATGGGTCACGCTGTCGTATTTTTCAACGACGATAGCGTTAAGCGGTTCATTCTGGAATGTGACGGTTTTGGATTCACCGCCGCGAATGATAACGCGCTGAGTGGTCGGCTCCTTCATCTGAAAGCCGGGGGCAGGTTCTACCTCGGTAATGGTGTACTCTCCGGGATAGAGTTTCTTCCCCTTCTCGTGGAGTTTGATTTCCCCGCTGGCATCGGTAAGAAAATAACCATAATCAATAGAGGCGGGAGCGTCTGCGGATTCGCCGTTGCTGGTGTAGGTAACATGGAATTTCGCCCCTTCAATGGGAGCGCCCGCCACGCTGTCCTCCTTGAAAACGGTCAACTCCGGGGCCTTGTGGTTGCGGAAAACCAATGTCTTTTCATCGCCGGGATTAAGGCTGATAGTCTGAACCCGATCCTTATCCTTATCTGGGAGGTAGTAGGGCGCGGGGACAGATTTCTCGGTAATCTGATAAGTTCCGGGTTCCACACGCAGGGCAACCTTGCCGTCCGCGCCGGTTGTCCAGTCATCCTGATAGTCGCCGTTGATGGCCTTGACGGTGAAAACCGTATTCGGGACGGGTTTTCCGCTGTCAGCGTCAATCTTGGAAATAGTCAATTCCGGCTTTTTCAGATTCTCGAAAATGACTTCCTTTTCATCGCCGCCGTTCAAACTGATTGTCTGTACGGGATTGTCGCTGATGCAGTAGGGTTCCGGGACAGACTGCTCCGTAATACGGTAACTGCCGGGGGCAACCCGCAGATCCACAGAGCCGCTGGCCTCGGTGGTTACATGATGGCGGTAGTCGCCGTCAATGGCCTCCAGCAGAAATACGGTTCCGGGGATCGGCTTGCCAGTGCCTTTCTCAATTTTGGTAATCTTCAAAAGGGGCTGCTTCAGATTATCAAAAATCAATTCCCGTTCCTCGCCGGGGCCGAGGTAGATGGTCTGGCTCGGCTCGTCTCCAACAACATACGGATTGGGAACAGATTTCTCCGTTACCTCGTAGCTGTCTACCGGGATATTGGTCAGGACAGCCCTGCCGTCCGCGCCGGTCGTTACATCATCATGATAGTGATAATGAATACCCTTGATTTCAAAAACGGTTCCGGGGATAACCGCCTTTGTCTGCGCGTCCCGCTTGAGGATGGTTAGAGAGGGCAGCTTCTTGTCTGCCGCCGTTACAATGACAACCCCGCCGCCGTTGACGGTAGCCTGATCCACATAGGCGATAACCGGCTCCGTCAGGCAGGAATAGGGGGCGGGTGCGGATACTTCCACAAAGGCATACATTCCCTCTGTAACATCGGTAACGGTAATACTGCCGTCCGCCGTGGTTTCCTCTGTGCCGATGATCTGTCCGTCCTTGATAATATGGAATACCGCGCCGGGGAGGGGATTGTCGCTGTCGTCCAGCTTCAGCAGCTTTACCTTCACTTTGGCGTCATTCTCAAAAACAAGGGCAATATCCGACTGCCCATCCCATTGGAAGGTCTGCTTCGTCTTATTGACATCCGGGCTTTTGGTGTAGCCCTCCGGGGGCGTGACTTCCTCTGCGGTGAAACTGCCAAGAGGCATACTGTCCCAAGGGACATCCGTCAGATAGCCGCCCTCTCCGGTAACGTAGGTTCCAGTGAAGCTGTTGTCAATGCCAGTAATTTTGATAACCGCTCCGGCGAGGCCCTTGGTGGGATCGTCTGCATCCACTTTTCGGATGCTGCCCTCGCCGGTGATAACAGGGGTGTCTTTGAAAACAACGGTCACGGTGTTGTTGCCATTACCCGGCAGGGCAACATATTCCGGTCCCGCATTGTCGATCTCGTAGCCCTCCGGGGCATCTACCTCCGTGACGGCATAGGTTCCGGCGGTTAAATTCTCCAAGGTATATGTACCATCCGCGCCGGTTGTAACATCTCTGGAAACGGAACCGCTCTGCGATTCGATATGGAAACGCGCTCCCGGCAACCCTTTGTTGGGGTTGGTTGCATCAACCTTTTTCACGATTAGCGCGTATTCCTCTTGGGTTATAGCAGTCACGTCCAACTCACCCAAAATGACGGTCTGGACGGTGCTGGCAGGGTGGTAGCTGGAGCCTGCGCCGGTAAAGTCATATTCATATACCTTGCACTCTCCCCATACGCCCTGCTGACCCAGGTCAAAAATATACTGAACTTCTTCCCGGAACGTCTTGCCATCGTGGTCCTGGTCGATGCTGGTGTAATTCTTGTGTTCCAAGGAATTGTAGACACACATCAATTCCTCCGCACAGGCCGTCACAGGATCGCTAAGGCTACCTTCTTTATACCGCCATATAACCGCCTGCGCCCAAGCGTTCATGTGCCAAGTATAATTGGTATCCCACACCTTATTTTCGCCCATGGCCTTTGCGGCATCGGTAAAGGTTCCCGTGGAGTGGGAATAATAATAAGCCATAACCAGAGAAACGGTAGGATCATTGATTTCCGTCCGATTGCTCCAAGTCTGGCCGATTAGGGATTTTCCCATGCCGCCGCCTTTAACGCCGCAAAAGCCAACCGTGGTCTTGCCGCCGTCTGCAAAGTACATCTGATGGAGTTTGCACACTCCCAAGGCAGCCGATTCATAGGAAACTTCCGATGCGCCGAAGTCATCCAATTTAATGGTGTCACTCGCCGCCGATGCGGTCGCGGGGAATAGGCCAACCATGCAGAGCAGGGCCAGCAGCAAGGCCGTTACCCTGCTATAAAAGTGATTTCGATGTTTTTTCATTCGCTACTCCTTTTCGTCATGTTATTTTTCCATAGAACAAGCCCCTCCAGCGGCAGGCTGAAAGGGCTTGAAATTGGACAGGACTGATATGAAGTTTTGCCTAAAATGGAAATGCGTCTCACGCTGAGACGCATTTCCAAGGGATGATATTTGCTGTGTTTACTCGTAGGGGTTATGCCCGTTGGGATTACCGGCAAACATGAAGCAGGTCGCTTTTCCATTGTCCACCGTAACGCCGATGCCGATACAGTCATACCGCTCGGCAATCATCGTCTGAAAGTGGCCCGGAGAATTGATCCAGTTGTTGACTGCCTGCTCTGCAATCCCGGATGTCTCCGAAAAGGTGAACATTGTAAAGTTTGAGCCGAACCCGTGGGGATAACCATAAGATAACCCGGTCTCACACTCATACTGGTTTTCATGCCCGGTAAAGCCTTGAGCGGAACAATCCTGCGCGGCGTTCATCAGTGCATCGTTGATTGCCAACTCCCCCACGCCGTTGGCCTTTCGGGTCTGGTTGATAAGCCGGATCATTTCCTGCCGGATTTCCAGATTAGCGGACAGGTCAATCTCTTTCGGCTGGACGGGGCTGGCTTGCGGGGCAGCGGTCACGGTAACGGTCACATTGCCTGTCCGTCCATCTGGGGCGGTGACGGTGATCTGCGTTGTGCCGGGACTTTTTGCTATTACCACCCAGAAACCTACAACCTGCTCAACATCTGCAACGGAGGAATTGCTGGAAACTGCGGTGCAGGTTATATCTTGTGGAGAAATGATAAGTCCGCTCCTATCCCCCGTTGCCAGAGTGTTGCCCTTATAGCATACAACACGGATCTCGCTGTCCGTGATAGAGGGGGCCTTGGGTGGTTCGCCGGTATAAGGAGAAGTGCTGTTGATTTGTACCGCGCCGTCCCAATAGACGTTAAATCCGACAGCCTTTCCCACGTCCCGCAGCTTCAGGTAGTTTGCACCGTTGATGGAGTATGCTTCCAGTTCCATGCGCTGACCGTCAATATAGATGGTGTTCGTGCTTCGCTCCGCGATCACGCCAGCGGCATAGGCAACGCTTCCTCCGAACAGCACCGCGCCGGTAAGCATCCCTGCGACAAAGTAACGTGTACGCTTCATGTTTCTATCCTCCTCAATAATTTTTTTGTGTGGTTCCTACTATTATTATACTATATGGGGAGGATTTTGTCCAAAAATAGGCGCTACATTTCAACGCCCCGGATGCACCAGCGGTATTCTCTCTCATCCCGGACACAGGTGAAAAGAGTAATGCAGTTGTCGCTCGTAGCCTCCAGCATGGAGTTGTCTGTCTCGTCAACCTTCATCACGCTGGTAACGGAATATGTTCGAGTCCCCTCCTTGGTTGTCAAGGTGATCTGATTTCCATTTTCCAACGTATGAATTTTTCCGAAAATCGCGTTAGTTCCGCGGTTGTGGGCCGCGAGAGCGACATTGCCATCCCATATGCTGCTGCTGGTAAAATGGCCTACGCCCTGCTTCAACGCGGCGCTGTCCGTCCCCTGTACGATTTTCGCTGTCAAGCCGATTGCCGGGATTTCCAGCGTTCCGAGACTGCCATCGCTGAAATAAAAATCGGAGGTTACGTCTGTAAAGGCGGTAACAGGTGCGCCAGAGGTTGCATAGCTGGCAGTTGGGTAGGCATCTGCGGATGTGTCAACTGCGCCGGGGAAAACTGCCGCACCACTCATGCCGCCCGTCACAGTGAGGGTGTAACCTTTGCTTAGGGGACCATCTGCCGCGAGGTTCGGTGTCAGAAACTCTCCGGAATTGGGCAGATAGCTGGTGGGCGTTCCAAAACCGGGCGGGATCAATGCGCTGTTCTTACTTTTGTCCACGTTGGGATCTTCCCATTCGTAGATGGTTTCATCGCTGGTAGGTGTACCAAAATCCCCGGTAGGCGGGTTGTCAAAGGTGTACTCCAATGCCGAGGCGGGCATGGATAGCGCCGCCAGCACAAGGCAGACGGCCAGCATGGTGGAAAGATACTTCTTCATTTACACGTACCCCCGTTTCTTATCACGAATATACTTGTAGCCCCGCCAGCCACCATAGCCAATGAGGGCAAGGGCAGCGAGACCTGCCAGGACTGTGACTACGATTTTCCCCGCGACACTCCCGCCGCTGTCCGGGGCCTGTTCCGTGGGCTGGGCCTCCTGCTCGTCGCCGCCCTCCGGGGCGGGGTCAGGCTCCGGTTCAAAATGCGTCTCACGCTGAGACGTATTTTCAGAGGAGAAAAT
>VSNB01000199.1 GCA_009774055.1 Clostridiales bacterium | reverse complement strand
GCCAACGGGTGGAAGGACTATGAACTGCTGGACTGCGGCAGGGGGGAAAAGCTGGAACGCTGGGGGGACAAGCTCCTGGTGCGCCCGGACCCCCAGGCTATCTGGAATACGCCCCGGACCCATGGCGGCTGGAAGCGTCCCGACGGGCGTTACCTCCGCTCCAGCGCCGGCGGCGGCAGCTGGGAAAAGGGGAGGCTCCCGGGACAGTGGCAGGTCCGGTACAAGAATCTGACCTTCCAGGTCAAGCCCATGAACTTCAAGCACACCGGCCTTTTTCCCGAGCAGGCGGTGAACTGGGATTTCGCCCAGGAGCGCATCCGCTCCGCCGGGCGGGAGGTGAACGTGCTGAACCTCTTCGCCTATACCGGTGCCGCCAGCGCGGCCTGTGCCGCGGCGGGGGCGAAGGTCTGCCATGTGGACGCGGCCAAGGGCATGGTCCAGTGGGCCCGTGAGAACGCCAAAGCCTCCGGCTTGGAGGAGGCCCCCATCCGCTGGATCGTGGACGACTGCGCCAAATTTGTGGAGCGGGAGATCCGCCGGGGGCGGCGGTACGACGCCATCATCATGGACCCGCCCAGCTACGGGAGGGGACCCACCGGCGAGGTGTGGAAGCTGGAGGACAACCTGTACCCCTTCGTGGAGCTGTGCGCCGGGGCGCTGTCGGACGAGCCGCTGTTTGTGATCATCAATTCCTACACCACGGGTCTGGCGCCCAGCGTGCTGACCTATATTCTGGAAACCGTCATATCCCGGAAGTTCGGAGGCCGCACCGTCAGCGACGAGATCGGCCTGCCGGTGACCGAATCCGGCCTGGTCCTGCCCTGCGGGGCCACGGGACGGTGGACGGGGGACCGGTAGCATGCGCGTCTTTTATTCTATTTTTGTGGAGGACTCTCTGCGCTACATCATCCGCATGTTTCCGGGGTTCCTGCTGGCTGTGCTGATGTTCCTGGCGCTTCGTCCCTGGCGTGTTCGGCGTCTGGCGGGGCAGGGGCTCTCCAGCTCCCTCCTGCGGGAGGCGGCGCTGCTCCTGTTCTGGCTGTTTTGCGGCGGTATGGCGGTTTTGACGCTGACGCCGGGATGGTTCGACTGGCTGCCTCTTTTACAGGGACTGAAGCCTGTGCATGGTCCCTTTTTCAGCCTGGGAAGCTGGAACCTGGCGCCGGGACGCTGCTTTGAGGGCGGTTTGTGGCAGAGCTACATGCTGCTGGGGAACATCATCATGTTTGTGCCCTTCGGCTTTTTCTCCGCCCTTCTGTGGCGGGGATACAACTGGAAACGCGCCCTGTTGACCGGCGTTTGTATCACCGCCTTCATTGAGTGCTGGCAGCTGTGCGTAGGCCGCGCCTTCGATATAGACGACATCATTTTGAACACCCTGGGCGTATTCTGCGGGTATCTTCTCTGGAAACTGCCGAAAAAGTATGCGCCCCGACTTGCAAGGAGATTTCAAGTCATGGACATTTTAGAATTAGTCACCCCAACGATGGAATACAAGGACCAGGTCATGGCCTTCAAAGCGGAGATGCTGGAGTACGGTAGCGACTTTGAAGGCTGTTCGGGTCTGGAAAATACAGAGACATATGAGGAGTGGCTGGACTTCCGGGGCCGTGAGAAGCGCAAGGGCTGGCTTCCCTCCCACACCTATTTGACCGTCCGGCGGTCCGACGGTCGGGTGGTGGGCATTATCAACTACCGTCCCAGCCCCCTGTCGGACTTCGTGCTCCAGTACGGCGGGCACATCGGCTACAGTATCCGCCTATCGGAGCGGCGGAAGGGGTACGCCAAGGAGCAGCTGCGCCTGACCCTGGAAAAATGCCGGGCGGCAGGGGAGGACCGGGTCCTGCTGACCTGCGACCATCAGGGAAACCCCGGTTCGGAGAAAACCATCCTCGCCAACGGCGGCGTGCTGGAAAACGAGGTGGAGGATACGCCCGGCCTGGGAAACTCCGGCAGAATCCGCCGGTATTGGATCACATTGTAAACAGTGAGGAACATTCATGACGGAAATCATCAAAACCGAGAATTTAACCTTCTCCTATCCTCCCGATGAGGGAAAGGAGCCGGTTCCCGCTCTGAAGGGCGTGGAGCTTGCCGTTGAGCAGGGCAGCTTTGTGGTGATCCTGGGCCACAACGGCTCCGGAAAATCCACCCTGGCCAAGCACATGAACGCGGTGCTGCTGCCGGGGGGCGGAACGGTCTGGGTGGACGGGATGGACACCTCCGACGAAAACCTTCTTCTGGAGGTCCGCCGCCGGGTGGGCATGGTGTTCCAGAACCCGGACAACCAGATCGTTGCCAACGTGGTGGAGGAGGACGTGGCCTTCGGCCCGGAGAATCTGGGCGTGCCCACCGAGGAGCTCCAGCGACGAGTGGACGCCGCCTTGAAGGCGGTGGGTATGGAGGAGTTCACCCTCCACGCGCCCCACCACCTCTCCGGCGGACAGAAGCAGCGTATTGCCATTGCCGGGGTCATCGCCATGGAGCCGGCCTGCATCGTCCTGGACGAGTCCACCGCCATGCTGGACCCCATGGGCCGGCGGGAGGTGCTGGACACCGTGCAGAAGCTGAACCGGGAGAAGGGAATCACCATCGTCCTCATCACCCACCACATCGACGAGGCCGCCTTGGCGGACCGGGTAGTGGTGATGGACAGCGGCAGCGTGGTCATGGACGGGACGCCCAAGGAGATCCTGGTCCGGGTGGAGGAGCTGCAGGCCATCGGCCTGGCCGCGCCCCATACCGTGGAGCTGCTCTACGGACTGCGGCAGGATGGCTTTGACGTGCCCCTGGACGCCCTGGGGATTCGGGAGTGCGCTGATGCGATCGTTGGCAGTTTGAAGAAGTAACTTCCTTTTCGGAATGCGGCAGATGGACATTTGATGTGCAGGGATAGATAAATCAGCGTTTATTGGAGAATGGTTATGAAAATATCATGTGTGTGGGAGCACAATGGTAGTGACAGCATTTTGCATGCCAGCAGCTATGTTGGGGCATATACGCGCGGCGAGACAAAGGATATTGCCCTTCAAAAGATGGCGGGAGAGATCGTATCTTATTTGAAATGGAAGGGTGAGGCGGTCCCTGATGCTTTGGAGGTCATGATCGTACAGGAGAAAGCTTCTGGACTTATGATTTCAGATGCAGATTCGGATGTTCTTTTCGAGGAAGAGAGAAAGCCTCTGTCCGGAGCGGAATACGAAGAATTAAAAGCGCTTGCGCTGAAATCCGCACAGGATTTTCTGGATCTGTATGAGGCAATCCCTGACAGAGAGAAAAGCTGTCTGCCGGTCCGGATGACCTTCTATGGGCAAGTGCCCCGTACAGCATCTGAAATGTATGAACATACCAAAAATGTCAATGATTATTACTTTGGGGAGATTGGCGTTGAGACTGACCACGAGGGGACGATTGTAGAATGCCGGCAGCGGGGGTTTGCGATGCTGGAGAGCCAGCCAGATTTTTTGGAGAATATTGTCTATCCGGGCAGCTATGGCGAGGAATGGTCGCTGCGGAAAGTGCTGCGGCGGTTTATTTGGCATGACCGTATCCACGCAAAGGCAATGTATCGAATGGCGGTCAAAACGTTTGGCGGCGGCATTCCCGATCCGTTTCACTTCGTATGAAGCTTCCCATTTATCAAAGAGCTGAGCTGCTGCAGCTCCTGTAATGATGCGTAAGGATATACACTGCGCTTTAGAATATGTATCTGGGACACTTTTCCGTAAAGTGAGAAAAATAAAAGCGAGGACGCCACATTGAAATCTATCATGCGCGTAGAGAATCTGACCCACACCTATGGAGAAAACACACCCTTCTGCCGCAGCGCGGTGAAGGACGTGAATATGGAGATTCTGGAGGGGGAGTTCCTGGGCATCATCGGCCACACCGGCTCGGGAAAGTCCACTCTGATCCAGCATCTTAACGGCCTCCTCAGGCCCACCGGCGGCAGAATCCTGCTGGGGGACCGGGACATCTGGGCGGAGCCGAAAAAGATCCGGGAGGTTCGTTTCCGGGTGGGGCTGGTGTTCCAGTACCCGGAGTACCAGCTCTTCGAGGAGAGCGTCTATAAGGATATCGCCTTCGGCCCGAAGAACATGGGCCTGGACGAGCGGGAGATTGACCGCCGGGTCCGCGCCTCCGCCGCTTTTGCGGGGCTGGAGGAGGGCCTGCTGGAGAAATCCCCCTTCGACCTCTCCGGCGGGCAGAAGCGGCGGGTCGCCATCGCCGGCGTCATCGCCATGGAGCCGGAGGTATTGATTCTGGACGAGCCGTCGGCGGGACTGGACCCGGCGGGCCGCAAGAGCCTGCTGGAGAATATCCGCGCCTATCACAAGGAAAAAGGCACCACCGTGGTCATGGTCAGCCACAGCATGGACGAGGTGGCGGAGAACGTGGACCGCATCGTGGTGCTTGCCGATGCTGGCGTGGTCATGTCCGGCACGCCTCATGAGGTGTTCAGCCGGGCCCAGAAGCTGATTGACGTGGGGCTGAACGTGCCCCAGGTGACCCAGGTGGCCATGGAGCTGGTGCGGCGGGGGATTGAGATCGATCCCGCCGTGTATACCGTAGCGGATCTGCGGAGCGCGCTGTCCGCGCTGAAAGGGGGGTGGGGCTGATGCTCAAGGATATTACACTGGGCCAGTATTTCCCGGGAAATTCCCTGGCCCACCGCCTGGACCCCCGGACGAAGATTCTCTTAACGGTGGTCTATATCGTCATGCTGTTTTGCGCAAAGTCCTTTGTGTCCTATGGCGTGGTAGCGGCGCTGCTGATTGCGGAGATCAAGATTTCCGGCGTGGCTCCCAAGGCGCTGGTGCGGGGCTTGAAGCCTATTTTGTTTATTATCTGCTTCACGGCGGTATTGAACCTGTTTTATACTCCGGGTGAGACGCTGGTTTCTTTCTGGATTTTTAAAATCACGAAAGAGGGGATTTTCACCGCCTTCTTCATGGTTTTGCGCATTACCATGCTGATTATGGGAACGTTTCTGCTGACCTATACCACCAGTCCCATCGCCCTGACGGACGGTCTGGAGACGCTGCTGGGGCCGCTGAAGAAAATCAGAGTGCCGGTTCACGAGCTGGCAATGATTATGTCGATTGCGCTGAGGATGATTCCCACGCTCATTGAGGAGACGGACAAGATCATGTCCGCCCAGCGGGCCCGCGGGGCGGATTTTGAGAGCGGGAGCCTCTTGCAGCGGGCGAAGGCTTTGGTGCCGATCCTGGTGCCGCTGTTTGTCAGCGCGTTCCGCCGTGCGGACGAGCTGGCTGTGGCGATGGAGTGCCGCTGCTACCACGGCGGCGAGGGGAGGACCAAGCTCCATGTCCTGCACTATCAAACGAGGGATTATTTGGTTTTTCTTGCATATGTGGGGGTGCTTTTTGGGGTGCTGGTACTGGCGCACTTTGGACTGTAGTTCTCTTCGCCGCCTCCGGCGGCGAACGGGAAATTCTTCTCAAATCGGCCCGGGGGCTGCGCGCCCCCGGACCCTGCGCCTACTTTTGCCGCGCGGCAAAAGTAGGCAAAAACGCGCTTGAACCTACGGTTCAAGACTCCCTAGACGGGGGTTAAAGGACTGTGCGGAGGGTTTGGTTGATAAGCGAAGCCTCCGAATTTCCGGTCCTACGGGTATCTAATCTAGTGGCTTGGCAATCGACCAACTCCGCCTGCCGGCCTGTTAAAGGGGTAGAGTCTGCTAGGGGGACCCTCTAACGGAAGTGCCCCGGGAGATTCAGCGTGTAAGACGGTAGGGACTGCCGATGACATCGTTGGGTAGACGCTTCGCCCGATCCATGGGAGCTGGTCCGGTTCAGACCGGACAGATTACAGTGGAAGCGCAAAAACAATTACCCCCGTAATGCGAAGGATTCTCAAGGGACGGAACGTCCCTTGAGGGTGCTTTTGCTTCTTTTCC
>VSNB01000198.1 GCA_009774055.1 Clostridiales bacterium | reverse complement strand
GCACCACCTGGTTCGGCCCCATGCTGGACTACAAGGACCAGGGGAGCGAAACCGCCCGGTCCAACGCCTGTACCATAGGCGCGGATATGGCCTCCTGCCGCTTCAATATGAATTTCGCCCCGGTGGCGGACGTCTGGTCCAACCCGAAGAACAAGGCCATCGGCGACCGGGCCTACAGCGACGATTTCCAGCAGGCTGCTGGGCTGGTGGCGGCAGCGGTGGAGGGCTTCCACGAGGGCGGCGTCGCCTGCACCCTCAAGCACTTCCCCGGCCACGGGGATACCTCCACCGACACCCACTACGGCTCCGCCTACGTCCACAAGACCCTGGATGAGCTGCGTCAGGCGGAGCTTCTGCCCTTCCAGGCGGGGATCGACGCCGGGGCGGACGCGGTGATGATGGGGCATCTGATCTTGGACCAGGTGGACGACCAGCCGGCCCTGTTCTCTTACGCCCTGGTGACGGAGCTTTTGCGGGAGGAAATGGGCTTTGACGGCGTGGTGGTCACCGACAGTCTGCAGATGCAGGCTATGACGGATCACTATGGCAGCGCCGAGATCGCCGTCCGGGCGGTGCAGGCCGGCGTGGACGTGCTGTTGTGTCCCATGCGCCTGGACAAGGCTGTTGACGCCCTCCTCCAGGCGGTGGAGGAGGGGGAGATTTCTCAAGAGCGGGTGGACGAGAGCGTCCTGCGCATCCTTCGCCTGAAGCAGCGGTACGGTCTGCTGGAGTCTGTGGAACTGGCAAACATGCCGGAGGCGGATACCTGAGGAATTTCCATATATTGATTTACATAGGAGGATACACGATATGTCAACCGGACAAGAGAGCAAGGTACTGGAGCTGAAGGCCCTGCGGGTGGAGGACCCCTTCTGGTCCCCGGAAATGGACCTGGTGCGGCGGACGGTGCTGCCCTATCAGTGGCGGACCCTTCACGACCAGGTGCCCGGGGCGGCTCCCAGCTACTGCGTCCACAATTTCCAGGCCGCGGCCCGGCTCACCGCGAAGCGGGCGGAGGCGGGGGAGGACTTCACGCCGCCGGACAGCACGCCCCGGGGCTTTGAAATGCTGCCTCCGGACCCGGCCAGCGCCGACCCGGACCGCTTCTATGGCTATGTCTTTCAGGACAGCGATTTCTCCAAGTGGGTGGAGGCGGCGGCCTACGCTATCGCCCAGCGGCCCGATCCGGAGCTGGAGGCCCGGGCGGACGAGCTCATCGACCTGGTCTGCGCCGCCCAGCAGCCCAACGGCTATCTGGACACCTACTACATACTGAACGGCCTGGACGGCGCCTTCTCCAACCTCCGGGACCACCACGAGCTCTACTGCTTCGGCCACCTGGCGGAGGGGGCCGTGGCCTACTGGCAGGCTACGGGCAAGGATAAGCTCCTCCGCGCCGCCTGCCGCTTCGCGGACCTCATTGACGAGACGTTCCGGGACGACGGCGGGTGCCAGGGCTATCCCGGCCATGAGATCGCGGAAATGGCCCTGTTCCGCCTCTACGAGGCTACGGGAGAGGAGCGCTACCGGGACCTGGCCCAGCGCTTTCTGGACCGCCGGGGCCAGCGGCCCTACTACTTCGACGCCGAGCACGGCGAAACTCCCGCCGCCCCTAAGGATCTGCGCTACCAGTACCACCAGGCCCACCTCCCCGTCCGGAAGCAGAAGGAGGCGGTGGGCCACGCCGTCCGGGCCATGTATCTCTACAGCGGCATGGCCGACAGCGCCCGCCTCACCGGCGACAAGGCCATGTGGACGGCATGCCGGACGCTGTGGAAGGACGTGACGGGGCGGAAGATGTACGTCACCGGCGGTGTGGGCAGCACCGAGGCCGGGGAGGCGTTTACCTTCGCCTATGACCTGCCCAACGATACCGCCTATTCGGAGACGTGCGCCGCCGTGGGGCTGGTGTTCTTCGCCCGCCGCATGTTGCAGATGGAGCCGAAGGCGGCTTACGCCGACGTCATGGAGCGGGCCCTGTATAACGGCGTGCTCTCCGGCATGTCGGCGGACGGGGAGAAATTCTTCTACGTCAACCCCCTGGAGGTCCGGCCCGACGCCTGCGGGAAGGACCCCCGGAAGGCCCATGTCCAGGCGCGGCGGCAGCCCTGGTTCGGCTGCGCCTGCTGCCCGCCCAATCTGGCCCGGCTGGTAATGAGCGTGGGGCAGTACGCCTGGACCTTCGGGGAGGACACGCTGTATGCCCACCTCTATCTGGGCGGCGAGGTCAAGATTCCCGCCTCCTGGGGGACCGTGACGGTGCGCACGGAGTCCGGACTGCCCCGGGAAGGGAACTATACTGTCCGTTTTACGGAGAACTGCCCGGAAGCGTTCACTCTGGCGGTGCGCATTCCCCAGTGGTGCGATGAAAACTTCTCCGTCAACGCCGGAGAGGACGCGGAGCGCTGGAAAAAGGACGGCTACCTCTACCTCCGCAAGCGCTGGCAGGCAGGGGAGACGGTGGAATTCCGCTTCGATATGTCCGTCCGCTGGATTGCAGCCAATTCCGCCGTCTGGGAGGACGCCGGCAAGATCTGCGCCTCCCGGGGCCCCCTGGTCTACTGCCTGGAGGAGGCGGACAACGGCCCCAACCTCCACCTTCTGCGGGCGGACAACATGTTGGGCGATATGCTGGTTGACAAACAGCTGCCCGAAGGTCAGAAGTATGTGGAGATAGACGCCGTCGGCATACGGCTGTTCGGTGAACAGGGAGGCTCTCTGTACGATCCCTATGTTTTCCCGAAAGCGGAGCTGTTTACGTTACGGTTTATCCCCTATTACCTCTGGGCCAACCGAGAGGAGGGCGAAATGCGCGTCTGGCTGACGGCCAAGGAGCGGCCAAAAATCCAGCGGGACGAGCTAATAGACCTTGACGCTGTGGCGGAGCGCCATCCGAAAGAGTGGGGAGCGCAGTAAGATTATTACTTCCGAACCGAAAGGTCGGAAGTAATAGTTGCCATGTTTTGCGGTTGCCGCTGTTTACAGCGGCGAGCAAAACGGCTTGCATCAAATGTATTATTTCCGGCAAAGGGTAAAAAACTGCCGCAGGCCCTTGGGCCTGCGGCGGTTTTTTTGCCTTAATTTGCGCGCTCCTTAGCCACCATGAATTGGGTCCGGTAACCGTCGAAGGCGGTGCGGAAGGCGGCATCAGCGCCGGCCTTCAAGGTGTTGAGGTACTCGTGGGCCTGGTAGGCGTTCAGCGCCGTCTCGATCTGGGCCACAGCGATGTTGGAGCAATGGTCGCTGACCCGCTCGCAGTTGGTCAGCAGGTCCGCCAGGATAAAGCCCATTTCAATGGTGCAGTCCCCCTTCTGCAGGCGGACGATGTGGTTGCTCTTAATGTCCGACACCAGGCCGTCGATGACCTGCTCCAGGGGCTCCACCCTGGCCGCCAGGCGCAGGTCGCCCTCGGCGTAGGCCCGGGTAGTGAGGGAGAGAATCTCCTTCAACGCGCCCATAAGGACCCCCAGCTCCCCGGAGGCGGAGCCGGAGAACTTGATGGACTTCTGATCGATCTCCTGGGCGGTTTTCAGCAGGTTCACCGCGTGGTCGCCGATTCGCTCGAAGTCGCCGATGGTGTGAAGCTGCTTGGAGATATTCCGGCTGTCCTCGTCGGAGAGGGCCTTGCTGCTGAGGTGGACCAGGAGGGTGCCCAGCTGGTCCTCGTAGAGGTCCAGGCGGTCCTCGTTCTCAATCACCTCGGCAGCGGTCTTTTCGTCATACTTTTCCAGCAGGGTCAGGGAGCGGAGAATGGTTTTTTCCGCCAGCCGGGCCATGTCCACCGTCTTGTTGGCGCACTCGGCGATGGCCACCGAAGGCGTAGCCAGCAGGCGTTCGTCCACGAAAGCGAACTTCTCCTTCTTCTCACTCTCGTCCTCCCGGACCACCAGATAGGCCAGCTTTTCCAGCTGCCTGGTAAAGGGCAGCAGCAGAACAGTGGTAGCGAGGTTGAAGATGCTGTGAACCATAGCCACGCCGGCGGGGCCGATGGGGAAGTCCATGAAGGCATAGTGGAAGATCAGATCCGTGCCGTAGAAGGCCGCCAGGCACACCGCCGTACCGATGAGGTTAAAGGAAATATGGATGACGGACACCCGGCGGGCATTGCGGTTGACGCCAATGCTGCTGAGGAGGGCAGTAACGCAGGTACCGATATTCTGGCCCATGATGATGGGCAGGGCCATGCCGTAGGTGATGCCCCCGGTGAGGGACAGCGCCTGCAGGATACCCACGGAGGCGGCGGAGGACTGGATCACCCCGGTAAACACCGCGCCTACAACGACGCCCAGGAAGGGGTTGGTGAAGGCGGTAAGGATAGAGGCGAATTCCGGCATGTCCGCCAGGGGACTGACGGCGTTCTTCATCAGTTCCATGCCGCTCATGAGCACCGCAAAGCCCACCATGATGGACCCGGCGCTGCGGACCCGGTTTTTCTTGGAGGCCATGGTCATGACAACGCCAGCCAGGGCCACCACCGGAGAAAAGACCTCCGGCTTGAGAAGCCGCAGCCAGATGACGTCGCTCTCAATGCCGGACAGGGAGAGAATCCAGGCCGTCAAGGTGGTGCCCACGTTGGAGCCCATGATGACCCCCACCGTCTGTCCCAGCTCCATGATGCCGGAGTTCACCAGGCCCACCAGCATGACGGTGACGGCGGAGGAGGACTGGATGGCGATGGTAATGCCCGCCCCCAGCAGGAGGCTCTTAAAGCGGTTGTCGGTCATTTTCTTCAGAAGCTGCTCCAGCCTGCCGCCCGCCAGCTTCTCCAGGCTGGAGGACATAGTGGACATACCAAAGAGGAAGAAGGCCAGTCCGCCGCACAGGGTGATTACGGAAAAAATATCCATGATACGCTCCTTGTATCTTTCTTATCATAGGTTACCCAAAGTATCTCAGGATACTCCCATTATACCACGGCCCCCAAGGGTCCGCAAGCAAAAAACGGGGAATTACCGGAAATTTCCGGTAATTTCCCGTGCGCTTATTTGGCAATCTCGCCCACAACCAGCCGTTCTCCCTCCACGGTAAAGCGGACCTGCCAGTCCGCGAAGGCCATGCCATAGACCCGTCCGGGATCCAACTGATAGGAGGGCCTGGGATCCTGGGCCAGGACAGCCAGCAGGGCCTCCCGCTTCTCCGGCGGGATCAGCTCCAGCAGAGCCTGGGGGCACTGAACCTCCAGGCGTTTTCGCTCGACTCGGTCGACAAAGCCGCCGGAGGCGCTGGGGATGGCATCGGCGTAAGGGATATAGGGTTTGATGTCATAGATGGGGGTGCCGTCCAGCAGGTCCGCGCCGGAGACGTGAAGGACAGGCCCCAGGGAGGCGTCCGTCTCCACGGACTCCAGCCGCACGGCGGAGAGTCCCAGTGCGTTGGGGCGGAAGGGGGACCGGGTGGCGAATACGCCCAGCCGCATATTGCCCCCCAGGCGGGGCGGCCGGACGGTAGGGGACCAGCCCTCCCGGCGGGCCTGGGAGAATTCCCAGACGAGCCAGATATGGGAGAATTCCTCCAGGCCCCGGACGGCGTCCGGGACCCGATAGGAGGGCGTGAAAATAATGGAGGCCCGCAGGGCCTCCACCAGCCCGCTCTGGCGGGGGATGCCGAATTTTTCCTTGAAGTCTGATTGGATATGGGCAATGGGATGGATTTCCATGGCAGTCTCCTTCTCTGCCGCCCCTGCGGGGCGGCGGGGCTCTTTTCTTTCGTTTAGCTTCGCGCCTCGCCGGCGCGGGGGCCTTCTTTTCGCGCGAGCGAAAAGAAGCAAAAGGTCGCTTAGGAAACGTAGTTTCCTAAGAACCTTCCTGAATTACGGGGGTAATTGTTTTTTGCGCTTCCACTGGAGTCCGTCCGGTCTGAAGCAGGCGGCTCCCATGGATCGGGCGAAGCGTCTATTTGAGGATGTAAACGGCAGACCCTACCGTCTTACACGCTGAATC